>JANXWW010000036.1 GCA_025350945.1 Burkholderiales bacterium | reverse complement strand
GTACGAGAAAGAATGTTGTTAGCTGAATTAATTAGCGCGACAGTGATCGAATCCAATTGCGTTGCTCCACCGTAATAAGTGTGCCAGGCCCAGTATTAGTCTGGTAAACCAATTAACAGGTTTTGCGTTAGTTGTTGTAACGTTTGACAGAGCGACGGCGATTTACCTTATTGGCATGAATTGTTTTTACACATAGGGGCCGGTATGAGCAATAAATTTTTGAATTCAACGCTTGTTATTTCATCTGCGATTGCGGGTTTGCTGGTCGTATCCACTGCAACTTCTGCGAACGCTGCCGATGAAAAAAAGCAGGAACGAGAAAAGTGTTATGGCATCGCCAAAAAAGGCATGAATGATTGCGGTACGGCCAAGCACACCTGTGCAGGCAAGGCCACCGCCGACAATATGCAGGATGAATGGAAATACGCGCCAAAAGGCTCTTGCGAAAAAATGGGCGGCACAGCAAAAATCGGTGGCGCGCCTGCTGATGGCAAAACCTCGAAGTAAACCCCGAAGTAAAGAAATTAAAGCTTTCTAATTTCAACCAATTTCTCCAAGGAAAACAAATCATGAAAACATCACAATTAATTATCAGCGCTGCTATTACTGGCCTTTTGTCAATGAGCGCCTCCGGCCTTGCCGGTGCACAAGAGAGCGCACCGAAAAAAGAAAAATGCTTCGGCATCGCCAAGGCGGGCAAGAATGACTGCGGTACATCGCAACATTCCTGCGCAGGAAATGCGAAGGCCGATAACGTGCCTGAAGAATGGAAATATGTCGCCAAAGGCACCTGTGAAAAAATGGGCGGCGGGCTGAAAAAACCAGCAGCGGCGGGCGACAAACCAGCAGCGCCAGGTTACGGTGGCTAATTTCGGTTGAGTGATTTTTTACGTCACGCTGATATCAATAATGCCTCCAGAAATTTTGGAGGCATTATGTTTTTTATACTAAAAAATGATTGATAAGCAAAATCCTGATGTGATGACGCCGCCGATTGTCGGCAATGCGGGCATCGGCTTGCGTGCGCCGCACTATCAAGCGATCCTTGCCGAAAAACCTGACGTGGGTTTTCTGGAAGTGCATAGCGAAAATTTTTTTTCTGATGGTGGTCAGCCGCTCAAATACCTGCACGCATTTCGTGAACGCTATCCCATCAGTTTGCATGGTGTCGGTTTGTCGCTGGGTTCGGCTGACGAGATCAATATTGCGCATTTGCAAAAACTCAAGCGCCTCGCAGATGCCATCGAGCCCACGTTGATTTCTGAACATTTGTGCTGGGTCGGTGTAGGCGGTCGCTTTTTGAATGATCTTTTGCCGCTGCCTTATACGGCAGAATCGTTGCGACACGTCGTTAGCCGTATTGAGCAAGTGCAGGATTATTTAGGTCGCCGAATCTCGGTTGAAAACGTTTCAAGTTACCTTGAATTTGTGGATTCCAATATTCCTGAATGGGCGTTTGTGCAAGAAGTGGCTGACCGCGCGGACTGTGGCATTTTGCTGGACGTGAATAATATTTATGTGAACGCAATAAATCATGCATTCGATGCGAAAAAATATATTGATGCGATTACGCCGGGCAGCGTTACCGAAATCCATCTCGCCGGCTTTCAGGATACGGGTGAAATTTTGATCGACACACATGGCGCAACGGTCAGCGATCCCGTGTGGGCGCTTTACGAATATGCGGTGTCGCGTTTGGGATCAGTGCCCACGCTGATCGAATGGGATACCAATTTGCCGACGCGTGATGTGTTGTTGGGAGAAGCCAAACACGCCGATGCGATCATGAAAAAACAAACCCGCTTCACGCCGTATTTGTCAGGAAAAGATGTCCACGCGGCCTGATTTTGTAGCGATCCAGAATGAATTTGCGAAGGCGTTATTGAGCAAAGGTGACACGCTACTTGTTCGTGGCGGCAAACTCAGCGCGGAGAAGCGCATTGAAATCTATCGCCACAACGTCTTCTCGACACTTGCAGGTGCCTTGAGCGATCTATATCCGGTGACTGAGAAAATTGTGGGCGCGCCGTTTTTTTTCCGGCTGGCGGAAGAGTTTATTCGCGCCACGCCCTCACGTTCAGGTGATCTGAATATGTTTGGCGGTGAGTGGCCTGAATTTTTGCGCGTTCACGCTGACGCAATTCATTTGCCCTATTTGCCTGATGTTGCGCAGCTGGAATGGGCGTGGCATCGGGCGTTTCATGCGGCGGATCATGCTGCGTTTGATATTTCACGGCTTGGCCTGGTGCCGCCAGAGCAACATGCTTTGTTACGGTTTGTGTTGAACTCGTCAGCGACATTTATTTTGTCCCCGCATCCCATCGCGCGCATCTGGGAAGTCAATCAAACTGAATTTGAAGGCGACATGAAAGTGGACTGGACTAAGCCCGGAGATCTGGTGTTGATTGCGCGTGACGATCTGGAGATAAAAATACAATCACTGTCGCGCGCCCATTTCGACTTTCTTCGTGCACTCAATCGCGGCGAATCACTGGAAGCCTCAGCGGATGTGGCGTCAGATGTGGCATCTATGGCAGATGCTGAATTTGATTTGCAAGCGGCACTGATGGCCGCAATACAATCAAACTTGATTGTCGATATGAAATTGCCTGAGCCCAGCATCACATCCAAAGGCAGCAGCTAGACGTATCGATTTGTGGCGCATATTAACCAGCCTGCCTATTGAGCGGGCGGTGTTAATATTGAAATGTAAAAATAAATAATTAAACGGATAACCATGAAAAACAAAATTCAACTGCTGAACCCATCTGGCTTATCCTCATCATTAAAGAAAGTGCGCGCTTGGGTATTGGTCGCCACTATTTTAGTTGCGCCAAATGCGTTCGCTCAAACCGCAGCGCCAAATCTGCCAATAAAACCAGCCGCAAAGCCCATCACAAAACCCTCATCCGGCAAACCAGCCACGCTAAAATCAGCGCCTGCAAAGTTTGACCCGGCAGCAACGCTGAACAAAGCCATTCGCCAACCCATGTTGGCGGAGCGCATCACCAAATCGTTCAGTTTGATTGGACAAAACGTGCTGGAGACCCGCTCACGCCGACAACTGGATGAAAGTTTGAGTGAATTCGGCGTGGCATTGAAAGAATTGCGCGCCTCAGCACCCACACCAGAAATTAAGGAAAACTACGAGCTGTTAGCGCAGCTATTTGACGAGTACCGCAGCATCCAAACCAAGCCGGTCAATATAGACAACGCTAAAGAGTTGGCAGAACAAAACGAAGAGCTGGTGTGGATTTCGCAAAAGGGCGCGATGTTGATTCAGACGTACACAAAGTCAACCCGCAGCGATCTCATCACCACTGCAGGTGATGCTCGCACTCTCACGCAGCGGATCGCCAAGCTGTATCTATTTCGTAGCTGGGGCGTGCGCAGCGAAGTGATCGCAAAAGATCTCAAAACCGGCCTGGCAGATTATCGTACCGCGGTTAATAAACTGCTGGCCTCGCCCGAAAATTCCGATTCAGTTAAAAGTGAATTGGCGCTCGCAGAAACGCAGTGGACTTTCCTGCAGCAGGCCATGGATCGATTAAACGCAAATCAAACTTCCAAAACTGAACTCGAGTTTGTCTCGAAATCGTGTGACAATATTTTGGATGTGATGGACCGCGTTACCAAGTTGTACGAGGGCATGAAATCGTAATTCGGCTTAACCCGCACCCTATAAAACGTAACGCGCCAAATCCTCGCTTTTTGCCAACGCCGATAATTTTTCATCCACATATGCTGCGGTAATCGTAAATGCATCGCCGCGTGCGGCGGTGTCAAACGATACTTCTTCGAGCAGTTTTTCCATCACAGTGTACAGGCGGCGTGCACCGATATTTTCGGTTTTTTCGTTGACCGAAAAAGCTATTTCGGCTAGTCGGCGCACGCTTTCGGCTGGAAATGAAAGTGTGAGGCCTTCGGTTTTCAACAGCGCTTCATATTGTTTGGTCAGGCACGCATCGGTGTTGGTGAGGATGGATTCAAAATCTTCAATTGAGAGCGAGGTGAGCTCCACACGTATGGGCAATCGGCCTTGCAGCTCGGGGATGAGGTCGGATGGTTTGGCGAGATGAAACGCACCACTCGCGATAAATAAAACGTGATCGGTTTTCACCATGCCGTATTTGGTGGAAATAGTGGTGCCTTCCACCAGCGGCAATAAATCGCGCTGCACGCCCTGACGCGAAACATCGGCCCCGTGCATTTCCGAGCGGCTGGCGATTTTGTCAATTTCGTCCAAAAAAACAATACCGTTTTGCTCCACATTTTGGATCGCAGCGATCTTGGTGTCTTCATCGTTGACGAGCTTCATCGCCTCCTCATCTACCAGCAGTTTTAGCGCATCCTTGACGCTCAGCTTGCGAGCTTTGCGGCGCGTTTGCCCCATGTTCTGGAACATGCCCTGAATTTGCTGCGTGAGATCTTCCATGCCGGGCGGGCCAAAAATTTCCATTTGGCCGGGCGTGGCGGCGACTTCGATTTCGATCTCGCGATCATCGAGCTTGCCTTCGCGCAGCATCTTGCGAAATTTCTGGCGCGTGCTGCTGTCAGTCGTATTCTTGTTCTCTGCGTCCGTCTCACTATCACTTGCTTTGCCGTAAAAATCAAAATTGCGCGCGGCGGGTAGCAGTGCGTCCAGCACTCGCTCCTCAGCGTGGTCGCGGGCCAGCGGGCGGGCTTTCTCTGCTTCTGCCTCGCGCGCCTGCTTCACGGCGATTTCGGCCAGATCGCGAATGATGGAATCGACATCGCGGCCCACATAGCCGACCTCGGTAAATTTTGTCGCTTCAATTTTTATAAACGGCGCATTCGCCAGTTTGGCGAGTCGGCGCGCAATCTCAGTTTTGCCCACACCGGTGGGACCGATCATGAGAATATTTTTCGGCGTAATTTCCTGTCGCAGCGGTTCGTCAACCTGGCTGCGACGCCAGCGATTTCTCAAGGCAATCGCTACCGCGCGTTTCGCTGCCGCTTGGCCGACGATGTGTTTATCAAGCTCTGAAACAATTTCTTTGGGCGTCATCATGATTTATTCCAACATTTCAATGACGTGATTTTGATTGGTGTAAATACACAAATCGCCCGCGATGGTGAGGGACTTTTTGACAATTTCGGCTGGCGTTAGCGTGGTGTTGGCGAGTAACGCAATAGCGGCGGCCTGTGCATACGAGCCGCCTGAGCCAATTGCGGCCACACCGTGCTCGGGCTCCAGCACATCACCATTACCCGTGATGACATAGGTGTTCGCGCGATCAGCCACGATCAGCATTGCCTCCAAACGGCGCAGCATACGATCAGTGCGCCAATCCTTGGCAAGCTCAACGGCGGATCGCAGCAAGTTTCCCTGATGTTTTTCCAGCTTCGCTTCGAAGCGATCCAACAGCGAAAACGCATCTGCCGTGCTGCCAGCAAAACCGACGGCGATGCTGTCTTGATAAACTTTTCTTACTTTTGTGGCGGTGGCTTTCACCACCACATTGCCGAGTGTGACCTGGCCGTCGCCGCCGAGCGCGACTTGATTGCCGCGACGCACGGCAACAATCGTGGTGCCGTGAAATTCTGCGGCGTTAGTGCTTGATGATGTCATTGGGTTCCAGCGAAAAGAGTGTAGAAAAAGGTGTGCAGAAAATTGCGCGAATCAGCCTGCTTTTTTACGCATCAAAATGGCATGCTTGGTAATGCCAAACACTTCGAGAAGTGCGGCCACCAGTTCATTCAGATTCGAAAGTATCACGCGCTTCTGACCGCTGTGAATCCCGCGAATGGCTTCAAAGAACATCGTGACCGCCGTGAAATCGATGCGCATTAAATCGCTGGTGTCGATCACTACTTCCTGCTTGGATGCAGCATATAAAGATAGCTGCTGGAAAACATCTTTGCTTGCCGCGCTGACCACGCCCTTGATGGGAAACCCCATCGTCGCTTTATCAGCGCTGGGATTGGCGCTGGCAGTGGTGTCGTCATCAGAGAGCGGGCGATTTACGACCTGCCAGGCAGGGGGTGACATTTCAAATGCGACCGCATATTCCAAACCCAGCTCTTCATATTCGTTGGTCTTGCCTTCAAATATGTAGAGCTCAAATAGCAGTGACCAAAATCCCTGGCTCGCGTTTAAGGGTAGCCCGGTGGTTTCATTTATTGAGGCGCGAAGCGTCGTGGCAAAGGCGTCAAAGGCATTAAACCAGATCGGAATTTTGGCGCGACGCAGACGCTGAAAAACAATCGCAAAAAGTTCCGCCTCTTCGGGCAAAATTGATTTCACTTTCGCGAAATCAATGCGGCAACTGCCTATTTCTTTGGCGAACGATTCGAACTTGTCGATCTCACCCAACAGCGCCGCATCAGAATCAGGCGTAAGAACATAAAAATCTTTACGTTCGCGTTTTTCTTTTCGGCGCGGATCAGCAGAGTCCAATGTATCAGTCCACACTGGTGGAGAGCGCTCAAACTTGACGGTGTAGAGCATCGACAGCGCATCGAACTCGCGACGATTGGCGGTGAGATGATAAAAATCGAACAGCATGAGCCATGTGCGAATGCTGTTCTTGCCATCCGTGGTTTTCATGTAGTCTTTTAGCGTTTCCTGTGCTGCGTCTGAGTGACCAGCCGCGTACAAAATCGCGGCTTCATACAGCGGCGGGAAATTAGTCGAGTCCGGCAGAATCTGCTCGGTGGACGGGGTTTGCGCAGCGGGCGCAGGTTTGGCACTGGGGACGGCAGTGGGCCGTTGAGGTGAACCGGGTTTGCCTGAAATCGGAGTCGCCATAAACGTGGACGCGCCTTAAAATTTAATAGATTCGGCGTTGGTCAGCCGAAAGAAAAGATATTGATCGTTCACGAGTTCCAGTTTTCCGCTCACCACGATTGGTTCCCATTGATTGAATTCAACCGGTGTTTTTGCCACCACTTCCACCATCGAATCAGGACCCTGCGAAACACAGTAAGGGCAGTGTGAGGGCAGTGGCGAAATAAGAAAATGTTTTTGTTTGGTGCCCGTTGATAGTGGCAACACAAAACCGTAAATTTTGACTTCCTGATTATCAAGCTCTTTTAGCTGCGCGCTGAATTCCGGCAGCATCGGCGGTGATTTCGGTGCAGCTTCACCTTTCACCGTTTTCGCTTTACCTTCCACCAGTTTTACCTGCCGCAACATTTGCCAGGGAATCGTACCCGCCGGAAGCGCATCTTTACCGATATAGCTGAATAGCTGCTCGTCAGCAATCTTACCTGGTGCCTGCGGCTGAACAGCTTGTACAAAATGGCCACCAAGAATCCACGGCAACATCATCATCGCAAAAATGCTTAATCGATACGCAATCATATTTTTCATGAGATACCTCACAAGCTATGCGTTATTCAATGTTTCGGGCACTGCGTTACGATAGGTGCGCCATGCGGGCATAAGTGCGGCAGAAATAGACAGCAAAAGTGCCGCTGCAATCACAGCCCCTTCTTGTTTAAAAAACACCCAACCCGTGAGGCCCATATGATGCGTTTTTTGAATTATGCCGCCTGTCCACGCTGCGCCGATATGTCCCAACACAACACCAAGTATAACCCCGAGTAATCCCAGTGCGAACCCTTGTAGCGTGATGGTCAAAAACACGGTGGCAGGGGTGGCTCCTAGCAGGCGCAAAAGGGCCAAATCTGCTTGTCGTTCATTGAGCGTATTGGTAAGGCCGGTAAAAATGCCCAGTGCTGCTGAAGCCATCATGATGCCGGCAAAAATTTTTAACGTGGCAACACCGATACCGAGCAGCGAAAACAGCCGCGAGATTTCTATCGCCGGTGATGCCGCCTGCATCGCGGTGGATTGATTTACCCGACGCGGAAAAGACGCCGCAGCAAGCGGCGATGTGTACTGGATCAAGTAGGCGGTAATTTCTTTGTCAGCAACCTGTTCACTTTCATGCGCGTGGACTGCCCAGATACTTTCAATATTGGTAAGGATCAAACGATCTGTCACCGTACCGGTTGGCTTCAGGATACCGACAACGACGAACGGATGATCGGCATGAGCGCCACCACCTTCCACGAGTCCGTGTGAGCTGGCGAAACTTTGGCCGATCTTTAAGCCCGTTGCCCGCGCCACATCGGCACCGATCACTACCTCTTGCGGCTTGGTCCAAAATCGCCCATCTGCAATCGTTGCGCCATAAAGTTCTGCATACTCAGCGTTCGTGCCCACGATGCGAAACGATTTGTAACTATCGCCCAATGCTAACGGTACGGCACGCTTGACCTCGCGTGCGGTAATGATTTCTGCCGCGTCAGCGAGCGTCACATTGCCGGTTGGCGCATCCATCTGGAATACAGCTGACAACACCAATTGCAGCGGGCTGCCTTTAGCGCCGATCACCAGATCAACGCCAGCGGTATCACGTTCCATCCGCTCTTCTGCCTGCGTCAAAATCAATATCAGCGCGATTACCGTGCCCACGCCCAGTCCCAATAGGAGCACATTGAGAAGAGTGGATAGTGGGCGTTGCCGCAGATATGCCCAGGCGAGGCCAAATGCGGTGACGAACGAATTCATGGTGCCATTCCCAGTGTGTGAATCCGCGCGAAACGGTTTTTGATGCGCGCATCGTGGGTGGCGACAATCAAGGTCGCGCCGTGCTCGCGTGCCTGCGTGAACAGCAGATCAATCGCGGAGTCGCAATTAGCATCGTCCAGTGCCGATGTGGGCTCATCGGCCAATACCAGCTTGGGGCGATTCAGAATTGAGCGCGCAATAGCAACGCGCTGCGCCTCGCCCTGCGAGAGGGTGCGTGGAAATTTATGTGCCTTGCTTTCAATCTGTAGTGCGGTGAGAACTTCATTGATTCGTTTAATGTCGCGCGGCAATCCCGCCAGGCGTTGCGTGAGCAATAAATTGTCTTCAACATTCAGCGCTGAAATTAAATGCAGCTGCTGCATCACCAAACCAATTTTTTGGCTGCGAAATTTATCGCGCTGCGCATTGCTGAGAGTGCCGATTGATGTACCGTCAATATTCACTTTGCCATTCAGCGGCAATGCCAGACCGGAAAGCACATTGAGTAGTGTAGTTTTACCGCTGCCGGATGGTCCGAGCAGCAACGTGTGCTCACCTTGCGCAATACTGAGTCGATCAATGTTGACGACAACTTGTTTTCCTGACGACGAGCTATAGCCCGCCGCCAATCCTACAATATCGATCAGCACGTTTAGTATTACGAAAGCGCTGCCGTTGCTGGAGCAGGATTTTCTTCCACCACACAATACGCCAAACCCTCGGTAAAAATCTTTTTCGGCAAATTGCGGCCAATAAAAAC
The DNA here is from genome assembly GCA_025350945.1 of Burkholderiales bacterium. Taxonomy (GTDB): domain Bacteria; phylum Pseudomonadota; class Gammaproteobacteria; order Burkholderiales; family Usitatibacteraceae; genus UKL13-2. Next base: position 2,306 of record JANXWW010000036.1, on the reverse strand, counting down.
CATCTTCGATTCGCGTGCTTCACCCGCCAGCCATGCCTTGCCGGGACTGCCGCCCATCAGCATATGCACGCCCTGAAAAATCATGCGATTGTCTTGACCTTTAATGTTCAGCACACCTTTGTAGCGCAGCATATCAGCGCCATAGGTTTGAATCAGCAACGACAGGAATGCTTCAATTTTTTCCATGTCGAGCGGTCGCGCGTCTTTCCAGATAAACGATTGCACATCATCCGAATGCGTGTGGTGATCGTCGACTAAAAATTCAGGTTCAATTTCCAGAATGGAATTTAAATTGAAGCCGCGAATATCGAGAATCTCCTTGATGTCGGTTTCGCCAAAATGCACTTTATGAAAAGTCGCGCGAGGGTTCATGCGCTTCAAGCGATCCATCAATTGTTTTGTTTCTACCTCTGCGACGAGATCAGTTTTAGAAAGCAGCAGACGATCCGCAAAACCAATCTGCGCGCGCGCTTCCGAGCTATCTGTTAGTTGTTGCGACGCATGCTTCGCATCCACCACGGTAATCACCGCATCGAGCACATATTGCTCGTGAATGGCCTCATCCATAAAAAATGTTTGCGCCACCGGGCCGGGCTCTGCCATGCCGGTAGTTTCAATAATCACGCGATCAAATTTCAGCGTGCCATTTTTTCGCTTGGCGGCCAGATCTCCCAAAATGCGCACCAGATCACCGCGCACCGTGCAGCAAATGCAGCCATTATTCATCTCGACAATTTGCTCGTCTTTGTCCTGCACGAGAATGTCGTTATCAATACCTTCTTCGCCGAATTCATTTTCGATCACCGCGATTTTTTCGCCGTGGCGCTCGGTCAAAATCCGTTTGAGCAACGTGGTTTTCCCGCTACCGAGAAAACCGGTCAGGATAGTGGCCGGAATGAGCTCGATTTTTTGTTTTTGTTCTTTGGCTAAAGCCTTGGCTTCTGATTTGGCAGACATGTAATGACTCCGTGTTCAATTAATGCAAATAGATGGTGATACAAATTTTTAGCGAATTTTATCTTTAAGCCGCTGCGTCAAGTGCGTTGCCAATAAAGGACTTCAACGTGTCGCGAATAAAATTCTCATCCAGATCGCGCGTGATAAAAACCAGACGCGTGCGATGATCGGCATCGGGCCAATTCGGTAATCGTGCGGCAGGATAAATCGTGTGCTGCACGGCGTGAATCGCGCGCGGTGTTGTTTCGTTGGCAATATTGACGATGCCTTTGATGCGCAAAATCTGCTCGCCGCGCATGCTGATCAACATTTCCAGCGCATCCACCAGATTCTGCCAAACCACCGGCGCATCCACGATCACAGCAAAAGCCCGAATGCGCTTATCGTGACGTGACCCATCGTGGCGTGGCTGTTCAGGCGGCTGAAACAGGCCGGTTTTCGCAGGCAGCGGACGATAGGCCTCAGCACGCAACCATTTTTGTACGTCTGTAGTTTTAGCGCCCGGTTGATATAAGCCGGTATCGAACAACAAATCAGGATCAATCTCACCAGCCACCGCCTCAAAAATAATCGCGCCGGGATTAAGAGCGGCAATCCTTGCACGCAGTTTTTCGGTCACGTCACGCGCCACCACATCCGTTTTGGTAATGACAATGCGATCCGCTACCGCCGCCTGCTTTACCGACTCGGCATGCTCATCAAGTTGTTTCATGCCATGCGCCGCATCAACGGTGACCACAATACCTGACAACGAATAGCGCGCGGCTACCAGTGGCATTTCAATTAACGTGTGCATGATCGGTGCAGGGTCCGCGAGGCCGGTGGTCTCAATCACTACGCGTTTGAACATCGGGATTTCATTATTGGCGCGCTTGAAATAGAGATCGCGAAGTGCGGTCACCATATCGCCCGCCACTGAGCAGCAGATGCAGCCGTTCGACATGACAATCATGTTCTCGCTGGCTTCTCGCACCAGCAAATGATCAATTGAGACCGCGCCGAACTCGTTGATTAATACCGCGGTTTCGCTCATCGAGGGATGTTTAAGCAGGCGATTTAACAACGTGGTTTTGCCACTGCCCAAAAATCCGGTGAGCAAGGTGACGGGTGTAATGACCGATGCCGTCATGGCGCTATTTGCATTCCGCACAAAGGCCACGAATTTTTAAATCAACCTCGGTGGTGCGAAATCCGGTCGGCAGTTTTAAGTTCATTTTTGGCTGCACCTTGTTGAGGCAAAAAGTTTGCCCGCAGGTGTTGCAGGTGAAGTGCGCGTGCGCATGATTTGTGGTTTTTTTTGCGTCTGGATTGCTCATCATGAAACGCCAGACACGATCATCGCCCGCAAT
>JANXWW010000424.1 GCA_025350945.1 Burkholderiales bacterium | reverse complement strand
GAGTCGCAGTAGCTGCGATTAGGCGGCTGCGAGCCTAATCGACCGCTGGCAGGCACTAAATCAGCCAAATCAGCATATGCGACACATAGATTAAAGCATATAAAATACCCCGAACGGAGATAATAACGATGTGCTAATCACAAAAAATAATTAATATCACCGATCAAGCTATTTTTATTGTTTTCGAAGAATATATCGATATAATTTCTCCGTTCACACCAAATTTATATCGTGCAAACCAATATCCTTACATCGCCCGCCGATTTAGGCACAGCCATACGCGCACGCCGCAAAGCTGCGGGCCAGACGCTTCAGCTTGCAGCACTTGCGTGCGGCGTGAGCGTGAAATTTTTGCAAGCGCTCGAAACCGGCAAGCCCACCGTTCAGTTTGATAAAGCCTTGCAGGTCGCACAGCACTTCGGCCTGCAACTCGCGTGGGTGGCACACGATTGAACAGGCTTTTCATTTGGGTTGATAACGAAGAGATCGCCACGCTCTCGCACGATGAAGGTCGCTTTGAACTGATCTACAAAGCAGATTGGATTGCATCCGGCGGTTACCCGATTTCGCCGCACTTGCCGCTGGGCGAAATCTCATACGACGCCACTGTCAAAAATTTTTTTAGCAACTTGCTGCCAGAAGGCGAGTTGCTCGAAGGTTTGTCGCAAACACATCAGGTGAATAAATTTGATGTTTTTGGTCTGTTGAAAAAAGTGGGACGTGACTGCGCGGGTGCATTAGTAATCGCCGATTCGGCGCAAGTCGCAGACGACAATCCGCAAGACTACGAATTCATTAGCGATGACGAACTCCACCAGCAAATCATCGACAGTCGCCACGCCAATGTCGCGCTGACATTTTGGAAACAAAAACCGCGTATGTCACTTGCCGGCGTACAAAATAAACTTGGCGTGTATGTCGATAACAACGAAAGACTCATGCTGCCGCGGCAATCGCAGCCCACATCGCATATTTTGAAAATTGGCAATCCGCGCTATCCCAGCATGGAAGCCAATGAGTATTTTTGTATGCAGCTTGCACAGGAAATCGGGCTGAATGTTCCCGATACGCGATTTCGCAAACTGCCCGAGCCTGTTCTGCTGGTACATCGCTATGACCGTGAGTGGACGCAGGATTCAGGGATCATCAAGCGCCGCCATCAAATCGATGCGTGCCAAGCACTGAACTTGCCACCCAATCTGAAATATCAAGAGCCAGATTATGAATACGCACAATCAGGCGCAACACTTGCTGACATCGTAGGCCTGGCGAAACTCTGCGACACGCCATCGGCCGCACAGATAACAATCCTCAACTGGATTTTATTTAATTACCTGATTGGCAATACCGATGCGCACGCAAAAAATTTGTCTTTTCTCATCAATCGCGCGTCAAACCCGGCGCGCATGTTGGGCCGCCGTGCGTCAATCACAGTCGCGCCGTTTTATGATTTGGTCAGCGGCAGCGTCTACGGGCTGAATGATTTTGCACAACGGATTGGCAATGAAGACAATCTAAGTCTGGTTTCAGAAAAAGATTGGCAGGAGTTTGCCAAACAAGTTGACGTGGCCCCCAGGCTCGTTAAGAAACTCGGCGAAATGCTGATCAAAAAAATGGCAGGCAAACTGAATAAGGTTATTGACCGAGTGACGGCCGAAACGCAAGATGAAATAGTCTGCAACATTGGCGAGCGTATTCGCGCGCAAAGCAATCTGCTGGAGGATGCGCTGTCGGCTTTGTGAGCAGCGTATATTCCTGTAGCTTGCGTTGACTGCAATCATCATTGCGCGCCGCGTTCCATTCCGAATTGTTTGATTTCGCCGACGAACGCTTTAAGCGTTGGGCCCTCGTGGATGCCGCACAAAGAAGAAAGGCTTGCGCAGATGGCTGATTCTATTTCCATTTCATTAGTGCATTAATTTTGTAGGATGGGTGGAGCGAAGCGATACCCATCATCGGTGCGCGCGGATGATGGGTATCGCAAAAAGCCGCTCCACCCATCCTACGGGTTCACAAATTAATGAACTATTGATTGAGAAATAGAATGAGCAATAACTTTGCACTCCAGGCCAGTAAGAAAGCAAGGTGATTGTTTCGATTGAACGCCCGAAATCGCGGATCAAACAGCTCGCACGACAAAGGACTCTCGCTCGAAGCAGACAGTCATCGCGGATTTTGAGTTTCCGCCTTCGGCCAAAAGCGGGCATTCAATATGGGCCTCGCGAGGCCCGCTTTGTCCATAGTATTGTGTGAGCAAGTTTTTTGCTATCCTTCAAACACCGCGTCAGACACAGGGTTCCAGTGCGCGACTAATTTATTACAGCGTGTGGTGATAACAGTTATGTTGCGGAATGCGAAATAAAACACGTTATGCAGGCATGGAAACGAAAAATGGAAAAATTTGAATTTAATGTGAGTGAAGAACTACGCCCTTCGGTAGAGCGAAAACTTACTGGAACCACCAAAATGGACGCAGAAATTAATGCGCTACCAATTCCCAGAAATCCCATTTTTGTAAAGCTTGCTATATTATTTTTACGCGGATATCGAAAATATCGCCCGCGAAGCATCGGAAATAGATGTGTTTTTGAACCAAGTTGTTCACACTATAGTGAATTGGCTGTAAGAGAAAACGGAGTGCTAATCGGCATTTCATTAACAACAAAGAGGCTACTACGCTGCCGCCCTGGAGCTGGTGGAATCGACCTTTCATGTAAAAAGGGGCATTCATGCAATACAAAATAGAATCTATAGGCGCAGAGTTTTCTAACAAAAGTATAGTCAATTTAGAAAAACGTTTTACTTCATACGCAAATGAAGGCTATAAATTTCATACTGTTTTTCAAATTCAACAACCTGGTTGTTTAGGTATTGGGAAACCTACAATAACAAACCTAGCTGTTTACGTAAAAGAGTAATGCATAACAAGTCGTTGCAGCTCGCACGCTTTGCGTGCTGGACAGTTTTTAAGTCGCGGTTTTATGGCTTTGCTGCGCAAAAGTTTTCTATAAAACCACAACTTAAAAACTGCCGCTGAATTCGGCGTTAAATCAGTGTTTCCCGAACGAGTGCGGGCAGTTTTCGACAGTCAGCGTGCGCAAAGCAAAGCTGTGCCCGTAGCCCCGAATCTACGATGACGCGCCCGGCTCGCATCAACCGAAGGCATGGCAACGTTGGTAAATGCGCGCCTCAAGTACGCGCATCAAGCCGTTCTAAAGTGTGCTTCCACGCCAGTGATCGTTCGTCGGCGGTCACCAGCGTTGCGTGCGATAACAACGCTGTCGCGGCGATAAAGCGATCTGCCGGGTCATCCGACAAACCGTTAAGCTCACACGCGCGCAGCGCAATTTGCCCATCCAGCGGCACTTCTGTCAGCCCCGCCGCGATCAGCTCATGCCGCCAGTCGGCCATGCTCGATTGAAGCGTGATACGACCCCGCTCGACGAGAATCGCGACTTCCCAAAACGAAATCGCCGAGACGAGAACCTCACCCTTTTGCCAATCGCGCTCTATCCTCGCCCGTGTCTTGCGGCCAAGCTGTTTATCACGCGCATCCATCCACACCAGCGCGTGTGTGTCGAGGACAATCATTTCAGCACCTTCCAGCGTGTTTTGTCATCAACGGCAACGATATCGCCGTTAATAACCGTCTTGCCCGCGTGCAAGCCGAGCGGGCTTAAAACACGCGGTGGCCGATGTGGGCGCAGCTCTGCTACGGGCCGCCCATTTTTCGTGACAAGGATGGATTGGCCCGTGCGCGCGACTTCGTCCATGAGTGCCAAGCACTTTGCCTTGAATTTGGAAGCCTGAATAGTGTGCATAATGAATCTCGCTCCTAAAATGACCATTATAATGTCTATGGTCATAAAAGTGGTCAAATAAATGTGATGGCCTTCGATACTGCCGGAACTCGTAACGCGAACGCCGACTCAGGGCGTCAAGATCGCCGGAATACGCACAGCGAATCGGATTGGGTGTGTTGGGCCGGCATCCTTGGGTTAGCATCCACATCGCCGAGCGACTTGAAATTGCGCATGGCGTACACAACTACAAACTATATTTTGTGTTTGAAACTTTGTGCGGGATGCTTTGTGTTATGTGCTTTGCACCGCTATACTCATAGACCGCATTTCGAAATTTTCTTTAATGAATCAACGCGATACCCATTTACCAATCGATGCCATTGCTGATGTTCAGTCATCCGCAGATACGCGCCTGATCGCGATTGATCGCGTGGGCATTCGCGCGATCCGCCATCCGGTGCGGGTGCGCGTAGCGGGCGGTGGCGTGCAACATACAATCGCAACCTTCAGCCTCGCGGTGCGTCTAGCCCATGATGTGAAAGGGACGCATATGTCGCGATTTGTGGAATTACTGGAAAACGATTTGGATGTGATCGACGCATCGGCGTTTCGCGCGCTGCTTACAAAAATGGTTGCGCGGCTTAACGTCACTGAGGGCGAGATCAAAATCTCGTTTCCGTATTTCATCGAGAAAACGGCGCCGGTATCCGGGGTGAAATCGTTACTCGATTATGAAGTGACTTTGAGTGGCGACATCGCAGAAAACCTGGCGCGCATCACCACCAAAGTAGTGGCACCGGTAACGAGTCTTTGTCCGTGTTCGAAAGAAATTTCGGCCTACGGCGCGCACAATCAGCGCTCGCATATCGGTATCACCGTGCGTGCGCCGAAAGACACGAGCGCGTTGGCGATTGAAGACATTATTCGCATTGCCGAAGATCAGGCGTCGGCCGAGTTG
>JANXWW010000420.1 GCA_025350945.1 Burkholderiales bacterium | reverse complement strand
TTCAATTTTTCGATGTTCGCTGGTGCAGTCACCGGTTGTGCGAACACAACATTAAAAAATGACCCTGACACCAACGTCAATACCGCAAAGAACGCAACGATTGCAGAACGTAAATTCACACAAATCTTCACAATAACCTCCAGAACTTTTTGGATTTTTGTCGTGCCGAGATAGACACGAGAATCCATCGTAGACCTAAATATTCAGGCTTGCAATATCAATAGCCGCTACTTTTACTGATGCATTGCTTGATTTTTAAACCCTAGCATTAGCAGGCTTCTCAAGACGCTTTTGGCTGGTGAGGCCCGCTGGAAGCGGTGTTTTATATCGCGCGCGCTAGCGGCTCAATTTATTATCAGTATGTGTCGGTAACAGATTTGTCGGTCATGCTGCCTGCGTCGAAAAAGCACAGATTGCCCGTCGCACCGATGTTGACAGCATCTCGGCAAACTGCATGACCAGCAAGACCGACAGCTTTCTTAAGACCGTTACAAGTGCCGCCAACCGAGCCAGAAGCAACAACTGAAAGCAACAACTGAAAGCAACGACTGAACTGACGAAGTTGAGCGCTGCGGCGGCGTAATTTTCCGGAATTGCAAGGTGGGAATTGTGTTTTAAAGCCCACCTGCGGCTAACTTGGCTGAGCATAAATAGCGAAAAATCGCGCGCGGATACTCTCGTTTCCTGCAATTGAGCTCGCTTTTGAAAAAACCAGTGCTATGCACAACACTTCAGCAAAGACACAAAAAATTTTCATCCGCAACAACCTTTAACGAATTTTTGCACATCCGTTCATCGTTTGTGAACTTCGTCACTACTGGTACATGCGAGCAATTGATAACATTCTCTTTGTCGGCGCACACCATTTTGGGATCAATGGGCAATTTGGAAATATGTCCGTCCCCGCCTTAACCAATCACTGAACATTGCCATGAAAACAAAAAAATTCTTCGCTCGTACTCTGCGCCATATTTTTGCCTCTGTACTGATAGCGGCTTCAGGGTCTTCATTGATAGCACATGCGCAGACCACGATCACGCAGGCGCGACAAAAAATTTCTTCAGACCTGCTGCGCGAAATCGAACGTCCTTCCGGCCAGAAACTCACCTGGGTCAAAGACGATAAAAACAACGGTCGCCTAGTCAAAGCGCTGGTGATTGCCAATAGTGCCGATCCTTCACTTACAGCGATCCGGCAGGCGATCCTCGCGGCGGGCGGCTCGGTTTATTATCGCTACGTTTCCGTGGCTGGCATTTCGGTAATGCTGCCAGCCAGCTAGCTGATTGAATTTGCCCGCAGGAGCGATGTCTCGACCATTTCCGCCAACCGCATGGCAGCAAAATCGGACAGCGCATTGGAACAAACGACCGGTTCCGGTAAAGCACGGCGCAGTCGTACGCCGCCGTTGAATGGCAGCGGTATTGGTATTGCAGTGCTGGATTCAGGCGTGATGAAAAATCACCTCGCCTTCGTCGATAGCGCTGGCGGTAAGAATGCGACCCGCATAATTAAAAGCGTGAACTTTACAGAGCTAAGCGATGTGTCGCTTTCTGGTAGCAAAAAAGTCAAGGATTGGAAGGGCGGTATCGACGTAAGCGATACCGCAACCTACAGCCCTAAAGCAGCCGCTGAGCTCGACGGCAGAATCGATAACAGCGGCTCAACCTTCCCGGATGAGTATGGTCATGGCACCTTCGTAGCGGGTGTTGCGGCGGGGGTTGCTATACAAGGCGCGCCTGAGGATGTAACAGGTACTGCGACGGGGGCTAACATCATTGATGTCAAAGTGCTAAATGCCGATGGCGTAGGCGATACCAGCGATATTCTGGCAGGTATCGATTGGGTAATCGCCAATGCGCGAAACTACAACATCCGAGTGATGAACTTAAGCCTTGCGTCAGACTCGATTGAATCATATTTAACAGACCCCCTGTGCCGCGCCGCGCGTGCTGCGGTGGCAAGCGGTATTGTGGTTGTAGTCGCTGCTGGTAACTATGGCAAGACCCCTGACGGCAAAGAGCGTTACGGCAGCATCACCTCTCCTGCGAATGAGCCGAGTGTTATTACTGTAGGCTCTTCTCATTCTCACGAAACCGTTACTCGCACTGACGACACCGTCAACGGTTTCAGCTCACGCGGACCGACCCGCGGCAGTTATATCGACGCAGCAGGCGTGCGCCAGATTGACAACATCTTAAAACCTGATCTCGTGGCCCCTGGTAACAAAATAGTCGGCGCGTTAGCGGCTAACAAGGATGGCAAAACTCTGGCTGGCATTCCGGCAAGTAATCCCGGCCTTCGCCGAGGTCAGGGCAACAGTGTGAAGAATACGGGTGCCGCCATCATGTCTTTGAGTGGCACCTCTGTTTCCGCACCCGTCGTGGCCGGCGCAGTGGCGATGATGCTGCAGCAAAACCCAAGCCTTACTCCACAACTGGTGAAAGCTATTCTGCAATACACAGCGCAGCCAATCAGCAACGCGAATCTGCTACAGCAAGGCGCAGGCATGTTGAATGTGCAAGGTGCCGTCGATTTGGCTTATGTTCTGCGCAAAGATATCGCGCGCCCGTTCGAGCGCTCAACACTCGCGCCAGGTGTTTCTTTGCTCGCGCCAGGACTCGCCATGCCGCTACCGCGCACTACGATGAATGGTCTGGTCATACCGTGGAGCCAGATAGTATTCGCGGGGGGTTCACATGTGTTTAGCGGCGAAGAACTTTTCAAGAAATTTCAAGGTTTTTATCAGCCGAATGTAAGCTGGGTGCGCAAGCGTTCCTACCTGCTAAGCGTGGTGGTGGATTTTTCAACGGGCGTTGTCATAGGCTTTCGTGAAGTGGCGACGCCGAACGGTTCACTGGTGACTACGGGTGTCAAAACCTTGACCTCATCCCTCGGGCAAAGCATTGCGAACACCCAGACCGGTGCTTTTACGCCGACAGCGACCTTGCAAGCGCGGCTTGCTGCGGGCACAGGCGTGATTCTCGCTGAGGGTATTATTCTGGCAGAGGGCATAGTTCTGGCGGAGGGTGTTGTACTTACCGAGGGAGTTATCCTTGCAGAAGGCATAGTATTAGCGGAGGGAATAATTCTGGCTGAAGGTATCATTTTGGCTGAAGGCACTATTCTTGCCGAAGCTGGTCAGTTAGTAGTGAGCTCATCAGACATACGCACGCTTTACGGCGAACCCTGATTAGTTAGCATAGCCGTTCATTTGAATGATCTCAATTTCGGGGGCCGAGCATTTAATGCATGACTACAATCTGCAGGCCCGCGCATACTGGTGGACCGTCTTCGGAATTGGGTTTGTGCTTCTTGCCAATGCAATCTGGTCGGTGGCACATATGCCTACCCACTCAATTGCGCAGATCGCACTGGTGGGACTTGCAACTGCAATCGTTGGCTACTTTCCGCTAACGATTCCGCGTACCAAGATTGCAATCGCTGCGGGCGAGATCTTTATTTTCCTTTTATTGCTTCTTCTCGGCGTTAATGCTGCCATCGTTGTCGCAGCGATTGAAGGATTTATTGGCGCACGCGGTAGCTCCAAACGCTGGACAAGTTGGTTTGGGACGCCTGCATTTGCATCGATTGCTGTTTTTGTCTCCGGTAGCTTCTTCGTGTGGGGTCGGAGCAATCTCGAGGCAATGGAGTGGCTTAACCAAGCAACACTGCTCTTGTTGTTGACCGTTTTTGCGGCAATATATTTTGCGCTGGGCACCGCACTACCGTCATTACTGCTGGCACTCAAAAACAATGCGCGCATTGCCCCGCTGAGTTGGTATAAAGGAGTCGCTTGGCTGGGCGTAGCGAACGTCGGGTGTGCGGCGATTGCAGCCTTGCTCCACGAAGGCGCACAACAACTCGGCATGGTCGTCCTGTTTGCCGCAGTTCCGTTTATTGTGATGCTCTTCGGTTCGACTTATCTTATTTTCGAACGTACGCGTGCGCACGAAAAAACCCAGAGCGCCTTACTGGATGCAGCCAATCGCGAAACTGAGATGGCGCAAGCGTATGCATCAGCGCTCGCAGCGAGTGAAAAACGTTTCTATGGTGCATTTTCCAACGCGGCGATTGGTATGGCGCTAGTGTCGGCCAAGGGCACGATACTGCAAGTCAATCCGGCGGTCTGCAAAATGCTCGGTTACAGTGAAAGTGAGCTGATTGGAGGCGCGATTGGCGCCTTCATGCCGACAGGCGATTTTTCATCACTTCTCAGCGATATCGATAGCATCTTTACCCAAAAGGCGGCTTTCGTCCAACGCGAAATTGATTGTATTGGCAAGGACGGTATGCAGTTTAGCGTCGCCTTTGATGTTTCTGTATTCACACAAGGTAGTAGCGACACAACTGACCTGATTGTGCAAATGCAGGACATTCGCGCGCGAAAGCTCGCCGAAGCAAAACTGCTGCACATTGCTTTCCACGATACGCTCACGGGCTTGCCCAACCGCGCCTATTTTCGCGAGCAACTTTCTCGGGCGATTGCACGCTCAAAGCGCTCAACAGCACAATATGCGCTCATGTTTCTCGATTTTGATCGTTTCAAATCGGTGAACGACAGTCTCGGCCATGCTGCAGGCGACGAACTTTTGATCGGTTTCGCCAACCGTATCAAGGGTGTGCTGCGCCCGTCGGATACAGTGGCACGTCTGGGAGGTGATGAATTCGCCGTACTTGTTGAAGATATGCAAGATGACAGCAGCGTGATCGAACTGGCCAGGCGACTACAGGAAACATTCCGCACGCCCTTCCATATTCAAACCACCAACATCACATCAAGCGCGAGCATTGGTATTGCCTTTGGTGCTAATCGTTACGAGACACCAGACGATATCATTCGTGATGCCGACCTTGCCATGTACAAGGCAAAGGCAGCCGGTAAAGCGCAATACGCGATCTTTGATGCAAGTTTGTACGACAACGCCACGGCCGAGCTGCAACTTGAAAACGAATTGCGTCGCGCCATTGAAGTCGGCGAACTGCGCATGCACTATCAGCCGCAATATAGTCTGCGCGATCGCACTTTGTATGGATACGAGGCACTGGTGCGCTGGGCGCATCCAATACGTGGTCTTCTATATCCGCAATCATTTTTGTCTATTGCACAAGAAACCGGACTTATCGTGCCGCTTGGTAAATGGGTGCTGGATGAAGTTTGTGCTCAGATAAAGCGCATAAGTCAATATGAGCAAAGTGCGAACCTGCGCGTATCAATCAATGTTTCGAGCCGTGAATTGCGACAGCAAAATTTTACGCAAATGGTATTGTCAGCGATTGCTCTTGCCGGCATTTCGCCAAGCGCACTCGTCATCGAGTTGAGTGAGCGCGCATTGATCGAAGGCAGCAATAGTGCTGTTGCGAGCCTCACAACATTGCGCGAGGCGGGCGTCACCTTTTCTATCGACGATTTTGGCACAAGCCTTTCCTCTCTTAGCCACCTCGCCAATTTGCCGGTTGACAGCATCAAGATTAATCACGGTTTTATGCAACAGGCCGAACAGTCGCGTGCGGCAAAAGAAATCGTGCGTGCTGTTACATCGCTTGGCCGTGCGCTGGGCAAAAGTGTACATGTGCAAGGCGTAGAAACTGAAGCGCAGTGGCGCGTGTTAGTGGAATTAGGCTGTGATGTCGCACAAGGCAACGTTTGCTCTCCGCCAATTACAGCAGTTGAGCTGAATCAGCTCATGGCGTCCAGTCGTCTATTGCGCGTTGCAATCTAGCGTTTGGTTCTCGCCTTTCCTGATCGACTCACTCAAAATCGACCAATCATTTATAAGCCGTATATCTGAAACACCGGAATCCAAAGAAAACGTGCGCGCCATCGCAACCTGGGCAGCAACTATGGACAAGGTCATTTGTGTTCGCTCGCAGTCAGCGCAGACGACATCGCGCAGCGGATTTCGGGCAGCCGCTTTAGCTTTATTTAGGTGGCAACATAACCACGACTAAAGCGCCGCGATGAGCCGCTCAGGCCCATCTTCAGCGATGAAATTTGCAAGCGCTGTTTTTGCCAGACGCACCTGTGCCACCCGCGCATGATTATTCTGTAGAGGTGCCAAATCGTGGGCAAATTTTGCTTCAAATCGTGCGCGATATTTATCCCATTGCTGA
>JANXWW010000411.1 GCA_025350945.1 Burkholderiales bacterium | reverse complement strand
GGGTCCCAATATCGCCCCCAGATGACTTTCAACACGTTCCAGCCGGAACCACGGAAATCGGCTTCGAGTTCCTGAATAATTTTGCCGTTACCGCGCACCGGGCCGTCAAGTCGTTGCAGGTTGCAATTGACCACAAAAATTAAATTGTCGAGGCCTTCGCGCGATGCAAGCGCGATCGCGCCCAGCGATTCCGGCTCGTCCATCTCACCGTCGCCCATGAACGCCCACACTTTGCGGCCTTCGGTATTGACGATGCCGCGATTGTGCAAATACTTCATAAACCGCGCCTGGTAAATCGCCTGAATCGGCCCCAAGCCCATCGAGACAGTCGGGAATTGCCAAAAGTCAGGCATTAACCACGGATGCGGGTAGCTCGAAATACCGTTGCCATCGACCTCGCGGCGGAAATTTTCCAATTGTTCTTCAGTGAGCCGACCTTCGAGAAATGCACGTGCGTAAACCCCCGGCGCTGAGTGACCCTGCATAAAAATCATGTCGCCGCCATGGGCTTTGGACGGCGCGTGCCAGAAATGATCGAAGCCGATGTCATACAACATTGCAGCGGATTGATAGCTCGCGATGTGCCCGCCTAATTCTGATGATTCTTTATTGGCGCGCAGCACAAGGGCTACCGCATTCCAGCGAATGATTGAGCGGAGTTTGTGCTCCATCTCCTGATCGCCCGGCAAGCCGTCCTCGGCATGGGGCGGGATGGTGTTGATATAAGCCGTGTTGGGGGAGTAGGGTAGATTCGCACCAGAACGCCGTGCTTTGTCGACCAGCGATTCAAGCAAGTAATGCGCTCGTTCCGGGCCCTCGGTTTCCAGCACGCCGGCGAGAGCGTCTAGCCACTCACGTGTTTCTTGCGGGTCGAGGTCATCTTGTAAAAAGGCAGGGCGGTCCATTAATCATTCTCCTCATTTTTTATGTAATTTCTTCAACATATTAAACCTGATTCCCGCAAAACCCGCCATGGCAGGGTTGGAACAGGATTGATGACAAATTTGATGGAATGCATACTTCAGACGTGCATTTAATCAATAGAGGGATGCTATGTAAACATGTCGCTAAGGCGTGACCATGGCAAAATTGTGGCATGGTTTTAGTCAATTGTTGCTGAAAAATCAGAGACATTCACAGTATCTTGCAAGTATTTCTTAAATAGTGCATTTCGGTTATCATTTCAACGACTGAATAAAAGGCTGCGCTTTAAATACCAACAGCATCTATTGAAAGCTCATATCAGATTTGCAGAAGCCGCAATGATGGTTTAAAAATTTTCAAGCGCGATGAATCAAAGTCTGGGAAATGAAAAATAGAATAATTATAGTCAGGGAGAATTTTTTGGGGCTATCAGGATTTTTTGGCAGGGGGCAGTTTGGCATTAAATGATGCCCTGCAAATCGTCAGTGCTACTGACCCCGGCAGGGTGCGGGCGCACAATGAAGATTGCATCGAATCGCGTCCGGAGCTGGGCATTGTCGTGCTGGCTGACGGTATGGGCGGTTATAACGCAGGTGAAGTCGCCAGCGGCATGGCGGCGTCTCTCATTGCCTCCGGCCTGTCAGCAGCGTGGACGGCAGATGCGCTGAAAAATCTGGATCGCAGTGCTGCAACAGAGCTCGCGCATTCGCGATTACAGGATCAGGTTGCCGCCGCAAATACCGCTATTTTTGAAGCCGCACAGCGCGACCCGCATTGCGCGGGTATGGGCACAACACTGGTCGTATGCCTGTTTTACGATGATTTTGTTTCGGTTGCACACATCGGTGATTCGCGGCTTTACCGGCTGCGTAACGACGTACTTGAACAGCTCACTCGCGATCACTCGTTGCTGCAAGAGCAAATCGATGCAGGTTTGATTAGCAAGGAAGATGCTCGACAGTCGCACAATAAAAATCTGGTTACGCGCGCACTGGGAATTGACCCTGATGTGGACGCTGAAATCCACACCTATGATGTGATGGAAGGTGATATCTATTTGCTGTGCTCGGACGGTCTCAATGACATGATTGAAGATGACGAGATGCAGATGACATTGATTGCGCTGCGATCCAATCTGGAGCTGACCGCGCAGCAATTGGTGCAGGCGGCAAATGATGCGGGCGGGCGCGACAATGTTTCAGTGATGTTGATTAAGGTTGTACAAAGTTTCCCGATACGCCCAACCTTCTGGGCGCGCATCAGGTCTTGGTTTCGGTAGTGATCAGAGTTAAATCAATGATGAATGACTTAGGGTAGAAGACCATGGCTAAATTGATTTTGAGTGTTGATGGCACGGTGCTGAAAGAAATTTCGCTGATGAAAGAGCGAACCACACTGGGCCGCAAGCCGCACAATGATATTCAGGTCGACAACCTGGCGGTGTCGGGTGAGCACGCGGCCATCATCACCATTTTGAATGACTCGTTTATTGAGGATCTCAATTCAACCAACGGCACGCTGGTGAACGGGAAACCGATCAAAAAACATTTTCTGCAAAACAATGATGTGATCGAGATTGGCAAGCACAAGCTGAAATATTTCGGTGAAGCGCCCGCTCAGGTGAGCACGCAGGATTTTGAAAAGACCATGATTATTCGTAAGCCGCCCCCGATGCCTGCGGCGATGGCATCGCCGCTTGCAGCCTCTCACGCGGCCCCACACGCGGCGATTTCGTCAATGTCAGATACGCAAACGAATATGCGTCCGCTGGTTTCACCTCCACCGATGCCCGAATCACCCCCAGCACCCTCGGCACCGCCGCCCCATGCGCGCGAGGCTGCCATTCAGGTACTTTCAGGTGCCGCCGCTGGCCGTACGCTGGATTTGGTAAAAAATCTCACCACAATCGGCAAACCAGGTGTGCAAGTTGCCGTGGTGACACGCAGACCTTCCGGATTCTTTCTGACGCATGTAGAGGGTGCTTCGTTTCCCATCCTGAACGGGGCTTTGATGGGAGCCCAGGCACATCTGCTTAATGACCACGCGACCATTGAGATTGCAGGCGTGAAGATGGAATTTTTTTACAAGCCGTGACCTAAAATTACGCAACAGCCTGTCGGACTTAAAGAATCGATGCAAAATGATATGGGGGGAGAGCCATGCACCGCCCAGATCATTTTGCATCGATTCTTTAAGTCCAACAGGTTGCTGAATGTGAGTTTATGCACATACTTAATTTTTTTCATGTCGCATAATTCGGTCTATCTGAGGATAGCTGGTGAGCTGAACGCATGAATATGGATACTTTAAGTGCAGTGTAAAATTGGTTTTATTATTAGTAATGATGAAGCCAGTCATAGCTATTGCATCTGTGGCTGTCGTTATTGTTATGTCTCTAAACGCTGTTCCTGTATATAGCGATTGCGCGAGGCTGGTATGCGGATCAAAATTCTGGGATGTAGCGGTGGAATCGGCGGTAAATTTCGCACGACCTCCATGCTGGTTGATAACGACATCCTGATCGATGCAGGCACCGGTCTGGGCGATTTGAGCGTCGATGCGCTTGTCAAAATCGATCATGTGTTTATCACTCATTCGCACCTGGATCATGTCGCATTCCTGCCTTTCCTGGTTGATACAGTGTGCTGGATGCGCAACAAACCACTCATCGTCCATTCAACTGCGCCGACGCTGCAGGTTCTCAAAGATCACCTCTTCAACTGGAAAATCTGGCCGGATTTTTCGCAAATCCCGGACGGTGAAAACCCGTTCATGATTTTCAGTGAATTGCGGGTGGGCGAGCCGGTGAAAATAAATGATCGTACGTTTACTGCCGTGCCGGCGAATCATGTCGTCCCGGCGGTCGGGTATCTGGTCGACAGCGGCAAGGCGAGTTTCTTGTTCAGCGGCGATACCACCACCAATGATGCGCTGTGGGCGGTTGCCAATCGTACTGAGAATTTGAAATACCTTGTGATTGAAACTGCGTTCGCGAACAAGGAGCGCGACATTGCCATTGCCTCCAAACATCTTTGCCCCAGCATGCTTGCGGAGGAGCTTGCAAAACTAACGCGCAAGGTCGAAGTTTTTGTGACGCATTTGAAGCCAGGTGAGGTGACATTGACGATGAGTGAAATAGAGCGGGATGCGGCGCGCTGGAAGCCACGTATGCTCGAAAACGGGCACGAGTTTCACCTTTGATTTCGCTGTGTTCGCGGTGTTTTTGATCGCGAGTCAGCTCAATCCTGATTCCCCAAAACGATTCTTGAAAAAAGTGAGCGTACGATGAGCGCAGCGCTGGAATCTGCATCTGGAGCAACGCCTGACGGCGTAGCAGAAATGTCTAATAAGCTTGCCTTCTCAAAAAAGCTGCAAGCCGTTACGAACCGCATTCACGCCACCACCAACATCGATGAAATCATGCTCGATGTGACGCGCGACATCTGCCAGTTATTTGATGCGGATCGCCTAACCATTTATGTGCTGGCCGATGACAATCAGGCGATTGTGTCGAAGGTGAAATCGGGGCTGAATTCATTCAAGGATATCAAGCTGCCGATATCGGAAAGCTCGGTTGCCGGGTTCAGCGCGTTAAATAAACGTTTTATGAATGTGCGCGATGTTTATGACGAGGCTGAGTTAAAAAGCTATTCACCGAATCTCACGTTTCTTAAGGCGGTGGATGAGCGCACCGGCTATCGCACGCGGCAAATGATGGTGGCCCCGATTATTGGCGGTGATCTGGATGGCGATGGCATTAACGACGCGATGGGCGTTATTCAACTCATTAATCATTTGCCGGGCACGCCATTTCCCAAGCTGACAGAAGAGGGTTTGATTGAGATTGCAAAGACGCTGGCGATTGCGTTTCGGGTACGTAACGCCATGCCTGCGCAGATCAAATCGAAATTTGATTACCTGATTATCGACAACGTGATTTCTGCAGGTGAGATGGAACTGGCAGCACGCACTGCGAGGCGCAAGAATAAAAATATTGAAGATATTTTGATCGATGAATTTCAGGTGACCTCCCTTGCGCTGGGTTTATCGTTGGCCAAATATTTTGGTGTGGAATATGACGGCTACAAAACTGATCGCGCTAAGCCTGCGGAGCTGTTGCGGAATTTGAAGCGCGATTATGCTGAAGCCTCAAATTGGCTGCCAGTTAAGGAGGGCAAGAGCACGGTAGTGGTGATGACGACCGACCCTGAGCGCGTGAAATCGTCGCACATGGTCGAGAATATTTTTCCGAAATTAAAGCCCACTTATTGTGTGACAACGATACGCGAGTTTGCGCAAACGCTGAACCAGTTTTTCGGTATCGACGGTAATGCGGGTGACGATATTGATCACCTACTATCGAATCTGGACGATGAGCGCGATGCGATTGATACTGGCGCTGACGATCTCACTGCGGCGGCGGACAACGAGCTGGTCAAACTGGTAAACAAAATTATCGTTGACGCCTACAGCCAGGGCGCATCAGACATCCACATAGAGCCACTACCAGGCAAGGGCAAGACGGGCGTGCGCTTTCGCAAGGATGGCACGCTGATGAACTACATTGAGGTGCCATCCAATTATCGTAATTCGCTAATCGCGCGTCTGAAGATCATGTGCGATCTGGATATTTCAGAAAAGCGCAAACCGCAGGACGGCAAAATTCAATTCAAGAAATATGGCCCGCTTGATATTGAATTGCGTGTTGCGACTATTCCCACGGCGGGCGGCGTTGAGGATATCGTCATGCGGATTTTGTCGGCGGGTGAACCGATTCCGCTCGATAAATTAGGTCTCACGCCGTCAAACAAGGCAGCGCTGGTGAAAGCCGTCTCGAAGCCATACGGCTTGTTCTTCGTGTGTGGGCCTACGGGCTCTGGCAAGACAACCACGTTGCATTCCATCCTCGGTACGCTCAACACACCCGAAACGAAAATCTGGACAGCGGAAGATCCGGTCGAAATTACGCAAAAGGGATTGCGGCAGGTACAAATCAATCGCAAAGTCAGCGATTTTGCGACCACCATGAAAGCGTTTTTGCGCGCCGATCCGGACATCATCATGGTTGGTGAAATGCGCGATGCCGAGACCACGCACATTGGTATCGAGGCCTCGCTCACGGGCCATTTGGTGTTTGCGACGTTACACACGAATTCCGCGCCAGAAGCGATTACGCGCTTGCTGGATATGGGGATGGATTCGTTTAATTTTGCAGATGCGTTGATCGGTGTTCTGGCGCAACGCCTGGCTAAGCGATTGTGTAAATGCAAGGTCGCTTATAATCCTGACGCAGATGAGTTGAAAATTTTCTTGACGGAATACACAACCGATCTTTGCCAAACCGCGCCGTGGACACAAGACCCCGCTGCGCAGGCTAAAACGCTCTACGACTCATGGCTCAAACATCACGGGCAAGATGGCAAGCTCACGTTCTATCGCGCGGGCGGCTGCGATGTTTGTGCTGGTACCGGCTATAAAGGGCGTGTCGGTTTGCATGAGTTGATGGTTGCCAGTGATTCAATCAAAAAGCTGATCCAGGAAAATGCGCGCGTGGCGGAATTGTTTGTCACATCTGTTAATGAGGGCATGACCACGCTGAAAATGGACGGCATGGAAAAAGTCATGATGGGCGTGACCGACATGAAGCAGGTGAGGGCTGTGTGCATCAAGTAAAAGCCAGGCAGGATAGATCTGCCGCGCTGGACGCACTTGAGTTCCTCAATGAGGTCGGCGCAGCACTCAGCCAGGAAAAAGATATTAGTCGGCTGTTGGAAATAATTCTCACCGCAGCGACAAAAATAACGAATGCGGATGGCGGCGCGCTTTATCGGCAGGTAGACGGATATCTCAAGTTTGAAATCGTATTGAACACAACACTCGATATCAGACTCGGCGGCACCAGCGGACTGCCCATTCCGTTTCCGTCGCTGCCGCTGCGCAATACCGACGGCAGCGCGAATAACGCTATGATCGCAACCTACGCCGCGAACAACCACGAGTCGGTCAATATCGCCGACGCCTATGTGGCCGAAGGGTTTGATTTTTCCGGCACGCGCAATTTCGACAAACACACCGGCTATCGATCCACGTCATTCTTGGCGATCCCCATGAAAGATCACGAAGGCGAGATTATCGGCGTGCTGCAATTGCTGAATGCGCTGGATGTTACTGGAAATGTGGTCGCCTTTACGCATGAGGATCAACGACTTGCTGAATCGCTCGCGTCACAAGCGGCCATAGCACTCACCAATCGCATGCTCATTACACAATTGGAAGTATTGTTCGAATCGCTCATTCAATTAATCAATACCGCGATCGATGATAAATCCCCGTATACCGGCGCGCATTGCGAGCGCGTGCCGACGCTGACCATGATGATTGCGGACGCGGCGAGTAAATCGGTCGATGGTCCGCTCGCCGGATTCAGCATGAACGAGCGCGAGCGTTATGAACTGAAAATCGCTGGCCTGCTGCATGATTGCGGCAAGATCACCACGCCGGTTCACGTGGTGGATAAATCGACCAAGCTGGAAACGATCTTCGACCGGATTGAATTTGTTTCGCAACGTTTTGAGATATTGAAACGTGATGCGGAGATCAAGTTTTTACGAGCAAAGCTTGACGGTGGCGATGCAGTCGCATCTGAAGTGCACTATCAGTCGGCACTCAAGTCTATCGAAGACGATTGCGCATTTCTTCGCCGCATTAATATTGGCGCAGAACGGCGAAGCGAAGCAGCGCTACAGCAAGACAACGTGCGGATCAATAAAATCGCGACACAGATTTTCACCAACGAGCGCGGCGAAACCGCACCGTTTTTGAGCGAAGACGAGCGAGAGTGCTTGAGCATTCCGTCGGGAACGCTCACCCATGTCGAGCGCAGTATTATTAATCAGCACATCGATGCCACCATCAAAATGCTCGAAGCCCTGCCATGGCCAAAGCATTTAAAAAACGTGCCCGAATATGCGGGCGGCCACCACGAACGCATGGATGGACGCGGCTATCCGCGCGGCCTCACTCGCGAGCAAATGAGCATCCCCGCCCGCATCATGGGCATCGCCGATATTTTTGAAGCCTTGACCGCCCGTGACCGCCCCTACAAAACCGGTAAAACGCTCAGTGAATCGCTCAATATCCTCGGCAATTTCAAACTCAACGGCCACATCGATCCTGATTTGTTTGATGTCTTCATTCGCGAAAAAATTTATCTCAAATATGCAGAGCAGTTTTTAGAAGCTGCGCAGATAGATGAAGTGGATGAGGCGAAGATTCCGGGGTATGTGCCGAGCAATAAGGAATTCGGGGCGTGATTTTTTGCATTTATTCGATGCCTATTTGATATATATCGTAATATATGTTGATTGACAAACTGAATGGGAGCAAATATGAGTATGGTTTTAACTCAAGTGTATCTGGAGTCTGCGCAAAAGAAGGCGCTGGCTGCGCACGCCAAGCGTCATGGTCGCAAAGTAGCTGAAGTCATGCGTGACGCTGTGGATGCAGCGTTGCTGGGCGTGACGACGGACGAGCTCAAATTGCTTGACGAGGCATCACGAAAAGCAGGTGAGCATATTGATGCCATTCGCGCCGACCTCGCCAGTAACACCAAAGAGCACAAATCGTTCATGCGTGAGATCGAGAAATTACGGAAAGCTGCGTGAGCACCTTAACCGACATTCTGGATCGCCTGACCGATATTGGCACGCTCAGAAGCCAAATCAACACGCTCGTCAAGGAGCAAAGCGAGCTTCGGTCAGTGTTATTGCAACAGCAGCGCGAAATCGCCGAAGTGCGCGGGCAATTAAAGGCGATGATCCAGATGCAGTCGGGTAGCGACAAAGCCCGTTTGAAGTAGCTGTCATCCCGAGTCGCTTTTCGATGGAGACCCCTTTTCGGGGGTACGAGGGATCTGTTTTTCGTTGCGTCATGAAGAGCATCCAGCAACCCCGTTATCAAGTCAGCTCGAACGGATGAATAACAATCTCAGCATCCGGAAACGACGCCACCAGTTTCAATTCGCCGCCTAACGCTTTTACGTAACCACTGAGGGTGCTGATGTACATATCATCGCGATGTTCAATCTTTGAGATGGCGGCCTGCTCAACATTCATAACCTTGGCCATCTCGACCTGTGTAAACGTGCGCGCCTTGCGCAAGTCGCTAAGCTGCATTTCAACCAGCACCGCTTCTGCACGAGCGGCAGCACGAGCCTGCGATTCAGGCGACATTTTGCTGCGTAATTCAGCGAATTTTTTAGCCATCAATTGAGCCATGACATCGACGAGATTTTTATTTTCCGAACAAATCGGCATGTGTGCCCGTTCTTTCAAAGCGAATCGTCTCGCCTTCCACGCAGTAAATCAAAACCCAATCTGGCTCAATGTGAAGATCACGACTGGGTTTCCACTCACCTTTCAGCGGGTGATCGTTCAATTGACGCGGCAGAGGGCTACCAGCCAATAACAGACCAATCACATCACGCAACTTGCCCATTTCTTTACCGCGTTTTTGCGCTAATTTCACGTCACGTTTGAACTGACCGGTATAGCTGGGCAGCCGCATCAAATACCCAGCTGTTTAAACAGGCTGGAGGCGTCAGCGGCAGTGAATACATCCTCGCCTTTGCGGCCTTTGCGAATCGTATCAGCGGTTAATTTATTTGGCGTTTTGGTTTTGCTATCTGCGCTATTTGCAATATACAAACGCATAAGATCACGAATGATCTGTGCAGCGGGACGATGCCGGTTGGCTGCAATCGCCATAAACTGGTCACGCAATTCTGACTCCATTTTGATGGACATTTGTACTTCTTTAGGCATGACGGTCTCGCTGGATTAAACAATGATTTTTTATTATAAAAGGTATCTAATAGATACTCAATGTATGCTCATTA
>JANXWW010000393.1 GCA_025350945.1 Burkholderiales bacterium | reverse complement strand
ACTGTGCTGGCCGCTCGCGGTGCTAGCGCTTATTTTGTACCCACTAATCTGGTTGCTATTGTTGCCATTCAGATTGATCGGCATCGCGGCCAATGGTGTATTTGAATTATTGCGAGCGATTTTACTATTGCCTTCGCGACTGCTAAAAGGCGCGCGTTAAGATTACTTATGCCGATGCCATCAGGTGCGCATTGACGCATTTTCAGGAGAGGCAGATACTTTAATTTCATTCAGGAATCATGCGCAACGATGCGCTTTCGCGCACGTAGTAAGCGGGGAATCGTCGAGCAAGGAGAAGCGAGATGAAAAAATACATCACAAGTATTTGGGCAATTCTGCTTTCAATATTATTGGCTAGTTGCGCCACGGTGGAAAAAAATCCGCGCACCTCTGAATTCTTTAACGATCATTTATTTGCGCCGCCGACCGAGCGCATTCATCGTGATGACGTGTTCGCGATGAGCAATGAAATGCGCCACTATCTGCAAACCACTATCGCTGAACAGCTGACCTTGAAGGGTCGTCAATACGGATTATTTGACGCCCTCTACAACAAAAGCCAGTTAAAGCTAAGCTACGATTCAGAACGCACCCGCAATGCGCGAGAAGCATTCGCGGCGCGCAGTGGCAATTGCCTGTCGCTGGACATCATGACCGGCGCATTTGCCAAGGAAATGGGATTGGGCGTACGCTTTCAGCGGGTGTTTGTTGAGCCTGATTGGACGCGTATGGATGGCGTGTATTTTGCAAGCGGACATGTCAATATCACGCTGGGCAGAACGCCATCCTATGAAAGTTTTCGCTACGGCACCGGCAATATGCTAACCATAGATTTCTATCCGATGAGTAGCGATGTCAAACAGCACGCCTATGGCGTAAGTGAAGAATCCATCATCGCCATGTATATGAACAATCGTGCGGCAGAGTCGCTGGCGGCGGGCGAAATTGATAACGCATATTGGTGGGCTCGTGAGGCGATCCGCACCGATCCCGATTTACAGATCGCTCACAACACGCTGGGCGTGATTTATCGCCACCATAAAAACCTCACTGAGGCTGAGACAGTGTTCAATTATTTATTGGCGCGCGAGCCCAACGATACGCTCGTGATGTCGAATCTCGCGATCGTGTATAAAAGTCAGGGGCGTATGACGGAGTCAGAAAAATTGGCCCTCAAAGTAACAAAAATGCAGCCCTACCCGCCATTTTATTTTTTTGATTTGGGACGGGTCGCGATGCGCGACGGCAATTTTAGAGTAGCCAGAGATTTGTTTGCGAAAGAAGTGGCGCGCGCCGGAACCCAGTCCGAATTTCATTTTTGGTTGGCATCGGCTTACTTTAATTTAGGCGAGATCAAAGACGCGCAAAAGCATCTTGCGCTGGCCAACGAATATAGCGCAACACTGAAAGAGCGCGCGCTTTATTCGGCGAAACTCGAGCGGATAAAATCGTACCGAAATTGAGCTTTTCTATTACGCGATGCTCACCATTCGATATCATTCGGAGACGCTGTTACGAGGAATCTGCTTTTTCTTCGCATCATGAAAAGCAGATCACTCACCCGATCCCGCCGAAAGGTGGTCTCCATCGAAAACTGGGTTCGGGATGACAATGCAGGAAGTGCATGGGGATAAATGCAAACACCAGTTGATAGGTCAGGTTGCGCGGCTACCTGACATCGACCTTACATAAACCACCGACGTCATGTAGCTGTGCAAAATGACTTACGAAAAATAAAAAGGAAAGTGCAATCACAGAGCGCCGTTTGAAGAATTTTTGCCTGCTAACGCCCGCCAGTATTAGGCTTTTGTTTTTTTATAGGACGGTGCAATCGCATTGAACAGATGCGACCGATCTGTTTTCGTAACGATAGAATGGTCAATTTTCAATTCATAACGCGAACGCGCGGCAAGGATAACCACATGACTGACGACACCAAAGCCTGCCCCATGTGCGGCGAAACAATTAAAGCCGTCGCAATCAAGTGCCGCTTTTGCAATACCGATTTGACCGCGTTCGCTGCCTCACGCAATGCGGAAACAGAATCACCATTATTTTCTGGGCGACCTGCGGTGATTGTCAGCGCGTGGCAATGGATCATCGTCGTGGTTACACTCGGCATTGCCTATATTTTTTACTGGCTGAAAAGTCTGGGCACGCATTATGAAATCAACACGCAGCGGATTCGCATTGAATACGATGTGTTATCGAAAACCAAAGATTCGATTGAGCTGTTTCGCATTGACCATTTTGATTTGCACAAACCGCTCGGTATGCGCCTGCTGGGATTTTGTCTATTGCATTTGCGCTCATCGGATTCAAGTTTTCAAAC
>JANXWW010000339.1 GCA_025350945.1 Burkholderiales bacterium | reverse complement strand
CTACTTGTTTTTACAGTGGGCCTGGCGCTGTTGCTGGCAGCGCTGCATACACTGCTGCCAGATATTGAGCAAGCGACTCAACCTTTACTGATGATGCTGTATTTTTTGACACCCGTTTTGTATCCGCAAAGCGTCATTCCAGAGCAGTATCGCGCATGGTTTAACTGGAATCCTATTGCATTAATGATTCAACGTTTACGCGAGCATTTGTTTGGCCAGCCTGCGTTAAACTTTATAGATCTCATTGTCTGGATGGTGGCAATCGCAGTGTTTGCAGTCGGCTATGCGGTCTTCGTTCGACTCTCTCCGCATTTTGAAGATTTCGTGTAGCAGCAAATTACTCTGTGTCATTCAAACCCTCAACCCAAGCTGACCCATCCTCAGTAAAACCTGCTGAGCGCTTGCTCACGCTGAACGGCATTGGCAAAGACTATCCGATGCTGCAATCCGGTGGCCGTCGCATCCGCACGGTTTACGAATTGCTGACCGGAAAAGCGGTTCACAATCATTTCACGGCGTTGCGCGACATCAATCTCACGCTGGATCGCGGTGAATCCTGGGGCATTATTGGCGAGAACGGTGCAGGCAAATCAACGCTGATGAAAATTATCGCAGGCGTGGTGAAGCCGACTTCAGGCTCACGTGCGCTCAAAGGTCGCGTAGCAGCGTTACTTGAGTTGGGAACAGGTTTTCATCCTGACTATACGGGCCGCGAAAATATCTATTTGGCCGCTTCGCTCATGGGCTGGACACGAGCCGAAACGCGTGAGCGCTTCGATGCCATTCTCGATTTTGCCGACATTGGCGAACATATTGAGCAACCCATCAAAACCTACTCTTCGGGTATGGTAGTGCGCCTCGGTTTTGCAATCTCGACAGCACTCACACCGGATATTCTTGTCACCGATGAGGTGTTGGCAGTTGGCGATGAATCGTTCCAAAAAAAATGCATGCGCTGGATGGACGAGTATCGCAACAACGGCGGCACACTCATTCTTTGTTCCCACAGCATGTATCACATTCAGTCGCTGTGCGAAAAAGCGATCTGGATCCACCACGGGCGCGCCGAAATGCAGGGCGATTGTTTTCCCGTCACACAAGCGTATCTTGCCTATCACGAGCAAAAAAACAGCGGAGTGGCTGCCCAGCCACGACCAAGTTCACTGCATGCGACACACCCGCACCTCGAAGCAATCACCGTCCAAGACCAGGCCGCGACGCCTCAATCACATTTTCAAACCGGTGACACGATAATTCTCTCGGGTACCTTTTACTCACCTGACGATACGCCCACTGTGTTGAGCGCAAGCGTAGTTCGGATTGATGGCACGCCGGTTTTTGGCACGTTCTCAAACGAGAGCGCTTTTGTCGCCAATCGCATTGAAAAAAATCGCTTTGCGTTTCGCTTTGTCCTGAAGGCGGCACCCCTGTTGCCGGGTCGCTATCATTTCCGCGCACATACGCTGGATCAATACGCATTAAGGTTATTTGATACGTTATTCGAAGAATTTACGATCGATGGCGAAACCAAAGATCACGGCTTCGTGCGGCTGGAACACACATGGGAAACCGTCGAAGCGCACCATGATTTTTCTCGCCCGGCAAAATGAACTTATCCCATTGAACGCATCCAACCCGCCTCCCGCTACTGCGCAGCCGCAGGCTCCACAATCGCTGGAGTCCTGGTATGCCTATGCGCTATCGCTGCAACGCGAAAACAAGATGGTCGAGGCCTCAAATGCCTACCTCACCATCCTCAAGCATGTGCCTCAACACTGGCCATCGTTCTACAATTTAGGATTGGTTTTTCAAAACCTGAACCGCTTGCAGGACGCGTGTATTGCTTATCAACGGGTGGTCGCCATCAAGCCCGATTTTGCTGAAGCCTACAACAACATGGGTATCGTGTTGCAAGGCTTAAAGCGCAACGATGAAGCCGTTAGCGCATACGAGCGTGCGATTGCGCTCAATCCGGAATTGTCGCAAGCGCGCTACAACATGGCGCTCATTCAGCAGGCGCGGGGCCACATTACTGCTTCAACAGATTCGCTGCGCGCCGCTGTGGAGGCAAACCCAAAAGACAATAACGCATGGGATGCGCTGTATCGCGCGCTGCTCGGTCTGCGTCGCCAGGAAGATGCGATTCAAACATTTCTTGCCTGGGAAAAAGAGGTCGGGCAATCTGCTGCGCTCACTGCCGCAGGCTTGGTCATGTCCCGTTATTTGGGTGACGTATCAAAAGCAAACGCATATTTGAAACTCGCCGTCGAATGGCCGTTTGCAGACACTTTGCCCTCAGAACTCGCGCCAATACTCGGCATACTCCAGTACTTTGATATTGACGGCAGCGATCTTCTCAAGTGTTACCAACGCTACAACGATGCAACGTTTAAAGCTTTCCCTACCCCAGTTTCACGCTTGCCGCGGCGAGCGCATGGCGACAAGCTGAGGATCGGTTATGTGTCGGGTGATTTTCGTCGACACGTGATGGGGCGAATCATGTTGGACGTCATCGCCGCACACGACAAAGATCGCTTTTCCGTGCATTTAATTTCGCTATGCGAGCCGCATTATCACGACGCGACGACCAACGTATTTAAAAGCATGGTTGACGCATTTATTGATGTCAGCAAGTTGTCTGATATGGATGCCGCAAAAGTCATCGCCGCCGCAGATCTTGATGTGCTGGTCGATCTTGCGGGTCACACCATGGCTGCGCGGCAGGGTATTTATGCGCTGCGGCCCGCACACAAAATTGTGACGCATCTTGGTTACCACGGTTGTCTCGGGCTGTCAGCGGTGGACTATAAGTTTACTGACGCCATCGCGGACGATGATGCTTCGACTGCATTCCAGATTGAAAAACCGTTCTATCTGGATGGCTGTTTATTTCCGCTAACGCATGTGGAATCCGCGCCGGAAGAGCATGCTAAATACACGCGTGACGACGCTCTGCGTAAACATGAATTTGTATTCGCAACATTTGTGAACTTGATGAAAATGTCGCCGCGATGCCTTGCCGCGTGGCGACAAATTATGGATGCCGCGCCGCATGCGGTTCTGGCCTTTTCGCCGGTGTATGCCAATGACGAGCCCAGTATTCGCCGCGTGACGCATGCGGCTGGAATCGATGGCGCGCGCTTGCGCTTTATCGCAGCAGGCGCGACTGATGGCGAGCAGCGCGCACGTTACCAATTGATTGATGCAGTGCTAGATACATTTCCATACAACGGTGGCGACACTACACTGGCCGCGCTGGATCGCGATGTGCCGGTCGTAACGTTGAAAGGCGAGCGCAATGCCGAACGTGTCGGTGCCAGCATCCTGACCCATCTTGGTATTGACGATACGGTTTGCGAGAGCGAAGTCGAGTATGTCGCCTGCGCGATTCGTATGGCGACAGATAAAACATGGCATCACTCGCTTCGCACACGCATTGCCGACGCGCGTCAGCATGCGGTGATCGCCAAGGTGGCGAATCATACAAAAAGTCTGGAACGCGCGTATGTGCAAATCGCCGCAGAAGGATCCCAGCGTGGCGCATCGGCGTTATCGGCAAAAGATTTTTTTCTTGAACTCAATCTCGCCATCAAAATACACGAAGCGGCGATTGATGAAAAAACCCAAGCGGCTGTTGCTGAAACGTATGCCAAACTCGACGCCGAACAGCCAGACTATTTGCCGCTGTTGCAACTGCGCGCCATGCTGGCGCGTTCAAGAGGCCGCAACGATGAAGCTATGGCATATCTGGCGCAAGTACTGTCTGCCATGCCCGGCGATAGTGAAAGCGCAATATCGCTGGCTGTCATGAAAAGTGACGCACATGACAATGAAGCCGCGCTGGTAACTATTGACGCTGCGCTTGAAGCACGCCCGAAACACACCGCGTTACTGACAGCCCAAGTGCGCATTCTGCTGCGACTGGATCGCGCTGAAGATGCGCTAATTGTGGCTGAGCTGGCCGTGGTCACCAGTCCTGCGGACGTTCAGGCCAATCTCATGCACGCAAATACGCTGGCCGAACTCGGCCAACTCAATTTAGCGTTGCAGGCCTACAGCCGCGTTCTTTCACAAGCACCCGCGCATGTGGATGCGGCGTACAACGCAGCGCTGATGTCGCTTGAGAATGGCGATGCTATTACCGCCGAAACGTTATTTCGCCGTGCAATCAATGCCGAACCCAGGCATGAACTCGCGCATATAAAGCTGGCGCAGGCGCTAAAAGCGCTGCGTAAAACCGACGCTTGGATTAGTTTGGCCAAACGCATTGCGGCGGAGTTTCCGGGCAGTTTGCGCGGCAAACTGGTACGCGCCGAAACGCTTCGCTATGAGCAGGATTTGGCAGGCGAAACGCGTGAAATGTCGGCGCTCGCGAAATCACTGTGCAAAGAATCGGATCATCATCTTGTTGAAGAGCTGGCGCAGCCGATACTGTGTAGAGCCGCTGCGACTGGCTTGCCAGAAAGTGTTGTGGCAACGTTGGCCGCTCGGTATCTGGCGGCGCTAAACGAAAGTTATGCGCGCATCTCGTTTGAACCCGCAATAGAAAATAATCAAATCAAGATTGGTTTTTTACTTGAAGATGCAGTATTAGGAAGTGCGCGGCAAAAACTCGTCAATCAATTCGCGCAATCCTTTGCCCATAAAAATTCCTCGATTACGTTTTATGCGCTTGGCAGCCAAGACAGTGGCCCACTGCCAACATCAAATGTGATGTCACTTGCGGGCCTGAGCGCGACCCGCGCGGCGAGGCGGATCGCCAACGATGCGCCAGATGTGCTCATTGATCTGGTTGGCTACCGACATCCGCTGGCAACGGCGATCATGTTTCAGAAGCCAGCCAGGATGCAGCTTACGAATGGTGTCTTTGCGAATGTGTTCGACTGTGAAGCAATTGATTTTGAAATTTTTGACCAGTGGACTGCACTGCCTAAATGGCAGGCAAACGGGCCAACGCGTCCCGTGATGCGGCTTGATCGCGTTATCGAAAGCGTTATTGAAAGGATCGGTAGCGCAAAAATTTTCAGCGATGCTGTTGCGCCCAGGCCAACATTTATTTTTGCTATCGGTGCGATGCCGCAAGAAATTTCGCATGCGTCAATCAAGCTTTGGAAATCGATTCTCGATCAAGTACCGCATGCGATGATCGCAGTGCCCGCTTATAGCGATGCAGAATTGCGCGCCTATCATGATGTATTGCGTGCGGGCGGCATTGGCTCAACGCGCATCGTGCGACTGAGTTCAAACGCTACCGCTCACAATCGTTTTGCCAGTGCTGATGCCGTACTCGATACCATCCCAATGAGCGATGCCATTGTCGCCAGCGAAGCGCTTGCCGCCGGTGTTGCCGTCATTGCATTACGCGGTCCGACGGCAATGGAGCGCATGGCGTATTCGGTATTGGCACATCATGGTTTGGCTGAGCTGGTCGCAGACAGTGGCCCCGACTACATTGCCGTTGCAGCCAAATATGCCTGCGAAGCCGCATTCAGAGCCGATGTACGTTTAAAGCTGGATGCATATTTGTCGAGTGCATCCGCGACAGATGAAAAAAATGAAGCTTCAACCAACTATCAAGCCTTGATGTTTGCGCTCAAGGAAATTTCAAAAGATGCTTGAACAATTACACGCGAAATGAGTACGACCGCAAAAGAAAACAAAGATATCGCCGATGCCTTGCAGCGCTTGAGTCAAGGTGACATTGCTGGTGCCAGAATGCAGCTGGACATCATCACTCGCGCACCAAATGCATCGCGCGCCGCGTGGCAGGCGCTTGCCAATGCGTGCAGTCGCGGCGGTGATTTTGCGGCGGCACGGACGGCAATTGAGGCCGCCATTCGGCTTGGCCCAGCGGATAAAAATATGCTGCTACTGGCGTCCAATATTGCGCAAGATCAACGCGACCTTGATGCGGCATTACGGTTTGCCGAGCAGTCAGTCAAGCTCGATTGTGATTTTGCACAAGGCTATAACAATCTCGGCATTTTGCTGTCGGATGCGCAGCGCTTTGAAGATTCCGTGCGCGCATTTGAGCGCGCCATTTTGCTGAAGCCCGACTATGTGCGTGCGCTTGCAAATTTATCCGCAACATTGCTGCGCCTTGAGCGTTTTGAAGAATCAGCAG
>JANXWW010000336.1 GCA_025350945.1 Burkholderiales bacterium | reverse complement strand
GCCAGGCTTTAATGTAATTTTGCCTTCCGCAAATTTGCCTACGCGGATTTTTGGCCCCTGCAAATCCGCCAAAATGCCCACCGGTCGATTGTGTTTCGCGGCGAGCGCGCGCACCAGATTCGCGCGATCAATATGATCCTGCGGCGTGCCATGCGAAAAATTCATTCGCACCACATCGACGCCCGCTAGAATCAGGCGTTCGAGAACTTCAGCAGAGGATGAGGCGGGGCCTAGCGTGGCAACGATTTTAGTGGCGCGTGACATGTGGATTCTCTTCTAAAATTTTTAAACGGAGCTAGATGATTTTTTAACGACCAATTATAATATTTGAGCATTCGCTCTTTGCACGAGTATTTCAACCGCGGGCAGCGGTTTTCCTTCCAGAAATTCCAGAAATGCACCGCCACCCGTCGAGATGTAGGAAATTTTATCGGTTACGCCGTATTTCGCAATCGCGGCCAGCGTATCGCCACCGCCCGCAATCGAGAACGCGTCGGAATCCGCAATCGCATGCGCTAGCGTTTCGGTGCCGTGGCCGAATTGATCGAATTCGAATACGCCGATGGGGCCGTTCCAGACAATGGTACCGGCGTTTTTCATGATGCTCGCCAGCGCTTTGGCCGTTTCCGGACCGACATCAAAAATCATGTCGTCTGCACTGACTTCACTCGCACGCTTGGTGATCGCTGGCGTGGATGCTGAAAATGCTTTGCCGCAAATTACATCGGTGGGAATCGGCACCGCTGCGCCACGCGCGGCCATCATGTCAATAATTTCTTTAGCTTCATTCAGCAAATCAGGTTCGGCTAGCGATTTGCCAATCGGAAAACCTTTCGCCAATAAAAACGTATTGGCAATGCCGCCGCCGACCACGAGTTGATCGACTTTCGAGGCGAGCGATTTCAGGATCGTGAGTTTGGTTGAAACTTTTGAGCCTGCGACAATAGCGACCATGGGCCGTTTCGGATTCAACAACGCCGCACCCAGCGCATCGAGCTCGGCGGCGAGAAGCGGCCCGACACAGGCGAGCTTCGCAAATTTCGCAATGCCGTGTGTGCTGGCCTCAGCGCGATGCGCGGTGCCAAATGCATCGTTCACATAAACATCACACAGTGTCGCCATTTTTTTAGCGAGCTCGTCACTGTTCTTTTTTTCGCCGACATTCACGCGACAATTTTCAAGCAGCATTAATTGTCCCGGTGCGATTTGAACACCATCAACCCAATTCGCTTTTAACTGCACATCGCGATTCGTGATTTCGCTCATCCGTTTTGCGACGCGATTGAGCGAATCTTCCGGTTTGAATTCACCTTCGGTCGGGCGACCCAGGTGTGACGTCACCATCACCGCCGCGCCAGATTTTAGCGCAAGCTCAATTGCGGGAATGGAGGCGCGGATGCGGGTGTCGTCGGCAATATTGCCCTCATCATCCTGCGGCACATTTAAATCAGATCGGATAAAAACGCGTTTGCCGTTGAGTTCGTTTTTTGCGGCCAGATCGGTGAGGCGGTTAAAATTAAAATTCATTGAAAAATTATTTTTCTATTTCACACAGACTTGCAACTCGGCATCGCTGCGATTGAGCAGTGTCGCGGCATCATCCAGCTTTATCTTCATAGCAGGCGTGGCATCACCCGTTGAGGCCATAAATTCACGGTATGTATCGGTGCCTTGCGACACACCAGCCAGCATCGTGATACGCGCATTCTCGGTACATTCATCACCTTTGAAACCCTGAATTTCAGATTTCACCGCATCCATTTTCGCCAGCACGGGAGCAAATTCTGTCTTCGGCGTTTTGCCTGCTTCGTTCATCACGCCATTCCATTTCATGCGCAGGCTGCGCACATCGGCAACCGCTTTTACCGAGCCTGCATTTTTGGCCTCGGCTGCACGTCGCGCATCCTCTTGTGTACGCGCGATGGACGCGGAATTTTCCAGCGCTCCTTTTTGCTCGGCCAATCGCTTGGCGATATCGGCATCAACTTGTTTTAGCTCTGCATTGGGATCAATCGTCGAAGCTGTCTTGACGGCCTCCTGGCGATTGCAGCCAGCCAGTGCAAACAATGCGGCAGAAATGAAAACCAGTTTGACGGCTCGATTAACTGTTTGCAACTGAATCATATTGCCCCCTCAAAATGAAATGCAGAAATACGATGGCGCTCGAAGTGCTGATTTTAAAGGCTTGTTTAACAAAGGCTGACTTACTTCGCACCCATGAGCGCTACGGTCGTGTCCAACATCCGGTTCGAAAAGCCCCACTCGTTGTCATACCAGCTCGATACTTTCACCAATCGGCCCGATACTTTTGTGAGTGTGGAATCAAACGATGATGAATGGCTGTCATGGTTAAAATCAACCGACACTAGCGGTGCCGTGTTGTACGCCAAAATACCTTTCATGCCCGCTGTTTCACTGGCTGCTTTCATGATGGCATTGACTTCATCTGCGGTCGTATCGCGCGCGGCGACAAAGCTTAAATCGACCAGCGAAACATTAATCGTCGGCACACGAATCGCATAGCCATCCAGCTTGCCGTTCAGCTCTGGCAGCACCAGCCCCACTGCAGCGGCGGCGCCTGTTTTGGTCGGGATCATCGACATCGTGGCAGAGCGCGCGCGACGCAGATCTTCGTGCATCACGTCGGTTAACACCTGGTCGTTGGTGTAGGCGTGAACGGTTGTCATCAGGCCGTTGACCACCCCGATTTTATCGTTGAGCGGCTTCACCAGCGGGGCCAGACAATTGGTGGTGCAGCTGGCGTTCGAGATCACGGTCATCGCACTGGTGAGCACATGGTGATTGACGCCGTAAACAATGGTCGCATCCACATCTTTTCCGCCGGGTGCTGAGATGATGACTTTTTTA
Source organism: Burkholderiales bacterium (assembly GCA_025350945.1). Lineage (GTDB taxonomy): Bacteria > Pseudomonadota > Gammaproteobacteria > Burkholderiales > Usitatibacteraceae > UKL13-2. The sequence continues at coordinate 1,379 of JANXWW010000336.1, read as the reverse complement.
GCACCGCCTTTAATGTGCGCGGAGGCTTTTTCCTTGGTGGTGAAAAAACCGGTGCATTCGAGCACCACATCCACTTTCAATTCGCCCCATGGAATCAAGGCCGGATCGCGCTGGGCGAAAACTTTGATCTTGTCGCCATTGACGACTAAAAATTCGCCGTCGACCGTAACGGTACCGGGAAATTTGCCATGGGCGGTGTCGTATTGCGTGAGGTGCGCATTGGTCTCAACCGGGCCTAAATCATTGATCGCAACAATTTGAATGTCATGTTTTTTATTGCCCTCATAGTGAGCGCGAAGAACATTGCGGCCGATGCGGCCGTAGCCATTAATAGCGACGCGGAGTGTCATTTTATTTCCCTGAGGGTGGGTAGTTAAACCCATGGTTAAAAGCAGAAGTTTATAATTTTACCGCATTGCCGCATTCCGAAAAAATACCCGCTGGTAGGCTGTTATGGTTTTGCGTTCTGTATTAGTGCACATCACTACATTAACGTGTGCATGAAGATTCCCGCGCATGATCGCTTAAAATCAAACCATGTCCACCGCCCTTCTGCTACTTCCCGATTTCGCTCTCATTCTTTTCGGTTTTCTGCTTAACCGCGTAACCGATTGGGGGCGCGGATTTTGGAGTGGCCTGGAAAAGCTGATTTATTTTGTGTTGTTTCCGGCGCTGATTTTTTATTCGATTGCGAAAACAAAAATCGATTTTGTCGCCGCAGCACCCGCACTGAAAACAGTTGTCGCCACGGTTCTGATTGGCATGTTGCTGGCGTATGCGGTGCGCTGGATTTTAAAGCCGGATGAAAAAATATTCGCCTCCGGCTTTCAGCTAGCGTTTCGGTTTAATTCCTATATCGGCTTGGCGGTTGCCGGCCGCCTTTATGGTGAGCCCGGCATTGCCGCGTTCAGCATCGTGATCGGTATCGTCGTGCCGCTGTGCAATATCGGCGCGGTGTGGGCGCTGGCAAGACATGCGAAAGCCAATCTGTGGAAAGAGCTGATACAAAATCCCATGATTGTGGCGACGGTGTTTGGCCTGTTATTTTCATTGAGTGGCCTCACGCTGCCAGAACCCGTGCAAATGTTGATTTCACGGATGGGCGCTGCTTCACTTGCCTGTGGGCTATTGGCCGTCGGTGCCGCATTGCGGTTTTCGGATGCGGGAAAAAATATGAGCGTTATTGCTTATTTCACAGTGGTGAAATTAATTGCGCTACCAATTGCCGCGATATACATTGCCCGCGCATTGGGTGTGAGTGGCGTATTCTTTGACATGGTCGTACTATTTGCGGCGTTGCCGACGGCGACATCGGCGTATGTGCTGGCGGTGCGCATGGGCGGCGATGGTAACTTCGTGGCACAAGGCGTGACCGTGAG
>JANXWW010000329.1 GCA_025350945.1 Burkholderiales bacterium | reverse complement strand
AGCGTGACCAATGTGAACGGCGTGTAGGTGCCCGCGATGAGCAAATAGATTGCGCTGTGATCGAGCTTCTGGAATACGTTTTTCATCTTGCCACGCGTACTGTGATACAGCGTGGAAACACTGAACAGCAGAATAAGGGTTGCGCCATAAATCGCAAAACTCACTATCTTCCACGCGTCGCCATACAGCGCGCCGTATACAATCAGCGCAATCGCGCCACCCAGCGCCAGCACTGCACCGGCAAGGTGGGAGTAGCCGTTGAATCGTTCACCGTGATACATAAATTTAAATTTTCTGAATAGAAATTGCACAATGCTAAAGGTGAAGCGTAACAGTCCCAAGACAATCAAATTTAAATAGCTAGAACCAATACCAGAGCGGAGATTCAGGCAAAAATGGCTGAAGATGGCCGACCACGCTGGTTTTGTAAACTTTTACACCGGCCTGAGGTTTAGTTTGAGGCTTTAGTTTGAAACTTTCCCTGCCAACAAAAAATCCTTCACCGTGTGAAGCTGATCTTCAGTCTGAAACATCGGCGCATGCCCCACGTTAGCAAACTCAACACCATGCACGTGTGACTTCGCACACATCTCGTCAAACGTCGATTTCAGTAGCAAATCTGAATCCGCACCGCGCGTTAACAGCACCGGACATTTAATCGCATGCCAGTACGGTGAAAGATCGATATCCACAATCGGCGCGGCGCGAAAGGTGTCCCCAATACCAGGATCGTAGCGGAATATCCATTTGCCATCGTCAGTTGGCTTAATCAGCGGCAAGGTCAGCGTGCGCCATTCATCGTCGCTCAATGGCCCGAACGGACTGACTGCGCGTACCGCTTTAATTACCGACTCAATATCCGCAAACGCGGGCGATTTGCCCACGTATTGATTGATGCGCTCCAGTGCAGATTTCGGCAAAAATATCCCGACATCGTTCACCACCAAACGCGCGATTGGCGACTTTGGCAGCGCCGCGAGCAACATGCCGATAATGCCGCCCATTGAAGTGCCCACCCAATGAACTTCGCTGGCACCAGTGCGCGCAATAAGTGCCGTCATATCGTTTAAATATTGCGGATAGTTGTAATCGGCTTTGTTCGCCAGCCAATCGCTCTCGCCGCGGCCCGCCGCATCAGGACAGATCACACGATATTGCGTGGAAAGCAATTGCGCCAAGGTGTCGAAATCACGCCCGCAACGCGTGAGACCATGTGCGCAAATCAGCACGCGCGGATTCGCCGCATCACCCCACTCGGTGTAATGCACGCGATGAAAGCCGCTCGGCGAAAGTGCTGCGTAAAAATTATTTTTCATAGACTCGTTTTGGAAAATGAGGCTAGCACCTGAAGGAACAACATTGATTTTACGTTCAAATATGGCCAAGCCCGTTTACTGCGCTATTCGTGCTCTTGCGAAAATCATCGTGCAAATTCATCCTGATTCAATAGCGCTTTACAATAGTGGTTATGACGAAAAAAATTGAACGACCCGTTCTGACCAAACCTGCCATTAGCGGCAACGCTGTTCCGCGCGATGCAGAGACGACTTCCGCCAGCGGCGCACGTGCGCGCGCTTTGGTGAGGCGCACCAAAGAGGCGGCACGCGAAGCGAAGAAAGCAAAGTATGGTGACCGCGATGCGACCAGTGGTGCGCGTGGCGGCACGGCCAGTGGCGCGCGCGGCGGCAACGCGGGCGCGCCCTCGCCTACTGATCCCGCGCGTCGTCGCCCTCGTACATCTACGCCTGATGCGGTGGTGGCAACTTCAACAGTGGGCACAAAACCCGCTTATGTAAAACCAACCGGCCCACGTTCCGCGCATACCCGCTCCGCACCCAAACCTGGCACGAAGCCCGGCAATGAGCGCGCGCCCCTCAAACCACAGTTCACGCCGCGGCAAACGCCGCGTGAAGAGCGCGGCAAGCCAATTGTTGAGCGCATCCCGCGAGCCGCGCGAATAACCTCTGCCCCGCCCAATCAAGGCCCACCTGATGATGGCTCAATTCGGCTGTCAAAATTGATGTCGAATCGTGGCATTTGTTCGCGCCGCGAGGCCGACGAATGGATCGCAAAAAGCTGGGTAAAAGTCGATGGCGTGATCGTCA
>JANXWW010000287.1 GCA_025350945.1 Burkholderiales bacterium | reverse complement strand
AACACTCACCCGCTTCACCTACGCCGCGCAAAACATCTCCGGCGATTTTTATGGTGCCGAACTCGGCACACCCACCAATTGCACCCATAACGGCAAGTATTTTGCGTTCTCGCTGTTTTCCATCGCGGCCAATTTTGCGCTGGGCTCCGCTGCCGGGGCGATCAAAATTATTCAAGAAACCGGCGGCTCGACGGGTTCCACTAGCTGCACGCTGTCGGGCAATTTCACCCAGTACGGCACCAGCGTCGAGGCAAGCGGCAATTACACCTGCACCACCGGCACGACGGGTACGTGGCGCGCAACCGATGGGCAATTTAGTGATGAAGCGTTCTCGATGAAGGTGGTGGCGAATTCGGGAGGCTGCCAAATTGATGCGACCTATTCGGGGTCGCGGAATTGATTTGTGAGGGGTGTTGTTGCGACGTGTTGGACGTTTGTGCTGTTGCCAGTCACCCATCACATGGCAGGAGGCTAATTGATTCGCACCTTGCGGTTTTTGGCCATGCCGCCACGCAGACATAAAAATGAGACTCTGGTAAGGAACACTCGCCTCATTAGCTATCAGCTTGAAATGCTCGATAACATCCTCAGAAAGCCGCACAGAGACAGGCTTTTTTTAACTTCAAGGCATGATTGAAAGCTTACGGATTTTTGCGGGACTTTGGTTTTGAGGGCCGCACTCTGCTTTCATTGCAGCCACCTTGATAGAACGCGCTTTCGCGCCTAGTTGCCTTGTGAGCGAAGGTGATGCGCGTAACTGCACTGTGCTCACTATCGCAGTGACTGAGCGCCTCAAAAAGTGGAGGTACTTGGTGAATCACTTCCGTCGCGCCTTTGATATGCGGAGCAATTTACATGAATTGCGCCCAAGCGCATAGTCTGGTCGCTGCTTTAACATCACTTCAGTGGTCTTTGGCGACCAATATGGCCAATAAGAGGAGGCTGATTGGTGCTCCTGCCAGCAAAAGATAAGGGCTGCAGATGAGCCCAAGGACCATCAATGCACCCATGTCGAAGCTGCCGATATGGCATAGCTCTACGCACTTTAAGCACCACGTTGAACAGTGCGTTCTATAAACGAGATGCGCTAAAGCCCACAGCCCAATTGGAATAACTGTCGGCACAGTCGCAGCAAAATATCTTAGAAATTTGCGCACGTTCATTTGAAGCCCGACCTTTGAGCTAGTCGGTGCATCGCGGTCTGCCGTGGGGCACCCCGTTAAGCAAAGAGTTAGCTTGCACCAGCTTCATGCCCGTTGAGGCTAAAACAAAGGCTGCATACGGGTTTGCCGCCCGGGTGATAGCCCTGCCAATGACCGCATGTGTTGCTCCTGCTTGGCGCGCAAACTCTGGTGTGACCACACGCGCTTGATCGCTGGCGCTGGCACCGGCAAGCTGAATGCCGGGTGTGACGATTAACGTGCCTGTTGGCAGCTTTGCGGTGAGATATGCTGCTTCGTGCGCCGACACTACGATGCCGTGGCAACCGCAATTTACAGCGAGCGTTGCAAGTCGCTCTACCTGCTCGCGAACTGATGCCGTAAGACCGATTTCCGCAAGCTCACTATCGGTGAGGCTCGTGATAACGGTGAGCGCCAGCACCTTGAGATTTTTGTAACCGGCGGCAGCGGCAACCGCTGCTTTCAACACTGCCGACCCAGCGCTGGAGTGCACCGTGACCATGCCGACGCCGAGCTTGCCCGCGGCGCGAATTGCATCGGCAACTGAGTTGGGGATTTCGTGGAGCTTTAGGTCAAGAAACACATTTTTATCGCGCGCCACAAGCTCGCGAACGATTTCGGGCCCCGCTTCGGTGAGTAGCTGAAGCCCAACCTTGTAGGACGAACAGGCTGGCCCCAACTCGTCGACGAGAGACATTGCCTCGGCGTGGCTAGGGAAGTCGAGCGCGACAATGATGGGTGCGAACATAGAGGACAGATTAGCTAAAATGGCAGCTTAAAATTATTCGTAACGTTTTTTTTACACCCTTCTTTGCGCCATTTGCTTCCTGTTGAACTTCAGTATTTATTGCAATACCTCACCGACTATTAAATCAATTTTCAGTTCTGCTTTTTTATATCGGTGTACCAGTCAACACTATAAATGGCATAAGGATCTAGCCCACTTTCTGCCTGCAAATGCATTTGGCGATGTAATTTACCTCGTAGATTGATAAATAGTTTAATCGTTCGCTCAACACCAGCGTCATAATTATCACCGGTGTTGGGCAGATGAAACTTGTCCAAACTACGGGCTGTTTCGGTCTTTAAGCTACGTCCAACTCAAAAATCGGTGGTAGACATATCCACCGTTGAAACGCATTCACGTCACCGTTTCCTTAAACGGCTCAGCCGCAACTTGGAATTCGTCCTCGTACACGACATAACCAGGCCGCTCAGATCGCAACACATCCACGACGACGCCGTGCGCTTGAAGTAGCAGCACGATCGCATGCATTTTTCTGATGTGGGTTGCGGCAGAATCTTTGAGCCAACTAAGCGCAACCCGCTTAGCGTGTGGCTTCGATGAACGCGCGAAACTGCGCGGCTGCTTGAGATTTTTTCGAAACCACTCGTAGATCTCATCGTACTGAACTTGCTCGTGCTCACGGAGGAGGTCGCTGTCTTCCAAATCAGCCATCGCCTGGAAGAGCCCTTGCCGCCGACCTGAATCCTCGTCGTTTCGGTGAATCACGAATCGAACAAACATTGCCAATGGGTTCTCATGTTTAAACCGTATTTTTATAGTGACAGTGTAACTCGTTGGGTTAACAGATTCATCGTCTGCCCTACGTCAGCGTCAAGGTCATGACCGATGTTGGGCAAACGAAACCTTCTTAAACTACGGACGGACATAGTTACAGCTATTTGGATACGGGGGCTTGCCTACCATCGAGGCTGTTTCCACACTCCACTTTTCGGGCTTTGAAATTGACTTTCATTCGAGTGTGGTGGTACTCCATAAAACCGTTGGCCAGCAGCTTGATTTCATACTCGTCAGCGTAAATCGGATTGCTTGCATCCACTAATTTCCCGTTGATTTCGCTGGTTGCTGTTGTGTATGAAGAACCTTTGTGACGCCACGTGCCCTCTTCTATTTGAAGCTTGCCATCCTTAGGTTGAAATTCAACCCTAAATGTTCCGTCCGACCGACGCTCCATTAACCACATGGTGGTTTGGCCAAGCACAGGCTGAAAGTCGTCGCCAGACCAACAACCTAACAAGCTACTTGATTGTTCATCCAGCGCCTTCGTTTTCCCGCATGAAACCAGCGCAACGCAGATAAAAAGAATAAGGGCAAGGTGAGCAAAGCGCGGAAATAGCATGAGGTGAAGACCCTATCGTATTTTTATGATTCAAATCAAACGGCGTATAGCGTCGCCATATTCAACTAGTTGGCAAGATACACCGTTACTGCCAGCGGTCAATAATCTTCAAGCACCCGTTAATTTTCTATGAATAAACACTTTGCTTTGGCGCAAATTAAGTTTGCGCGGTTCCCGCTCCGAGAGCAGCCCAACGTTAGACGTGATCGCAAAAATTAATCCCACAATCAAATCCACCTCATTGCGCCACCGTCACGCGCAATTCGCGACTGTCCGCTCGTCCGTGATCGTCCACCGCGCGAAGCAAATAATTCCCCGCGGCATCCGGCCGCCATGCGAAGGGCGCGCCCGCTTTTACGCGGCCGATAAAGGTTTGATCGGCAAACCAGAAAATTTCATTGGTATCCGCATCGGTGGTCGCACGCAGGTTCACGCTTTCTTCCGCGTTTCTATTTTCACGTAGCGCGTAGGTTACGCCGCGCAGGGGTGACGTTATTTTTGGCGGACTGCCGATACTTTCGGCCTCGCGACATGGCGACATAAACGCGGGCGGGCTTCGGCGTGCCAAGCCGGCATCGCGAAACAGTTTTTGCATATCGCTTGACCAGTATTCATAGGTCTCATAGTGGACGTTAGCGCTGCTGTTGCAGGCTTGCAAACCACTCGCGTTATCCACTGCGATTCTACGATGCAGTGTGGATACGCGAATCGGTGACACGCCAGGAATAAACCATGTCGATGAGGTTTGCGGGCAAGCGGCATTGGGCAGATCGCCGCTCGCGGTACACACATCAATCTTGGTTAAGCGTTTGGGTAAGGGTTGAGATGGTTGAAACTGAACCGCGTCGGCCATATTGCGTGAATCCGCGCCGATACTATCCACAATTTGAAAAAATAACGGGGCTGCGGCGCTAGCACCGATGAACGCCGGGTTGGCCTCCCCATCAAAATTGCCGATCCACACCGCCAGCACATAAGGCCCAAATACACCTACGCTCCACGCATCGCGAAATCCATACGACGTGCCGGTTTTCCAAGCGACCGGAAACCGCTTGGTCGCAAACGCACTTTCGCTCGGGCGCGGATTGTCTTTCAATATATCGAGCGTGATGTAAGCGGCTTCTTCACTCATCATGCGTATGCCTGGCTTGGCGTTGTCAATCGCATCCGTGGAGGCTGAATATTTAATGGATTTGAGCTCGCCCCGATTGGCGAGAGACGCATACAGCGTAACCAGCTCTTCCATCGTCACTTCGCCACCGCCCAGCACCAGCGCTAGGCCGTAATGCGCCTCCGGTTTCAGGCGCGCTACACCGGCGGTTTTGAGAAAATCGTAAAGCGATGGTTTGGATAATTTCGATGCGACCTGCACCGCCGGAATATTGCGGCTCTTAATCAGCGCATCGTGTGCCGTGATCGGCCCGACAAATTGCCCATCAAAATTTTCCGGGCTGAACGGGCCAAAACTCGACGGCAAATCGCGCAACACCGTCGCCGGATGCAGCAC
>JANXWW010000274.1 GCA_025350945.1 Burkholderiales bacterium | reverse complement strand
ACACCACCGCCTACAGCTACGGTATTGGCGCGCAATACGACATCAATAAACAAATCGGTATTCGCGTGGAAGGACAACGCTACGACAAATTGGGCAACAACGACACCGGCGGAAAATTAAAGCTGGATGTTTATACGATTGCCGCGGTGTTTAGTTTTTAAATTCTTTTGCGGCAAGAATAGAAAAACGGCTCGCAGCTCACGATTGCGGGCCGTTTTTGCAAATAACTTTGGATCGAATTTTTTTAGGATCATCAAATCATGAAGATATTTTTTTTCTGCGTTTGTATGTCGTCGTTATTGTTTATTACACCTTCGTTGTCGGCCCAAACGGGAAAACCTTTTACTATTGATAGGAGCCAGACCCCTGTCTCGGGATATGGCGATATCCCGCCCATTAGGTTTGTTGCGGCGGATAAACCAGAAGCGCTCACGTTCGCTGGCAAGTGGCCGTTTAGCTGCGGGCCATCGCCTGTCGGGCATGAAATTGATGTGGAGAAAAAAGTAGTGCTAATCAGGCTCAAAGAGTTGACCGCGCCTTGCGCAACCCCGCCCGACAGGTGGGAATACTCGTTACCTTCCACATCATTTCCATTTGGGCGCTATGACATTATCGTGCGAGCTGGTGCCGTAGAAACAGGCGGTTCTAAACCTGATAACAAGCTTAGTAGCGCACGCGGCTACTTTTTCTCGGCCATTTACGACAGGGCGACTATTGCAAATCAAAGATTGATTGCGAATCCCGGCGTCGCTGATACCGAGCAGTTTCTTGAGGTGACCATGTTGGTTTTTTGTGGCGGATCCAAGCAGTTGGTAGATGTCGCTCGGAGCGGAAGCGCGCTGGAAATTCGTGTGAATAACATGCTTGATGCAGCAATTTGTCCGCTACCGGGCCCACCTACAACCCCAGTCAGTACATTGCTAAGCTTGGGCAAACTGCCAGCAGGAAACTACGATGTTAAAGTCGTTAATACTTTTTCAGACAGCGGTGGAGTACGACTGCCAGGCCCGCAAATAACAACGCTTCAAGAGCGCCTGACTATCAAGGCTCGAAATGTTGCTGCCAATACCTCACTTAACGGTGTGTGGTATGACCCCAACGAGCCGGGTTGGGGAATGACGATTACTGAAAATAACAATACTGCTTTCGTCACGTGGTATGCCTACATGGCTGACCCGTCCTATAACACTGGCGTTGGTGCGCCTTTTTGGTATGTCATGACGGGCAAGCGCGATGGCGCAATCATCCGGGGTAAAGTCCAATGGCCGCGAGCGGGTACAGATTTCCGTTTGAAGTGGGATGCTAACGACTATGTACTTTTCGACAATTGGGGTGAGGCAGTTATCACGATGATTGATGCGGACAATGCGATCGTCACCACCTACTTCGGTGTCCTTTCTAATGATAATTCGCCTTCGGCAACTAGATATACAAGTGTCTTTACGCGAAATATTTCCCGGCTGAAATTCTGATGGTGGTGAGCTCACGAACAGATTGCAAATTTGTTTTTTATTCTATGAAGCAGCAGCAGATCCCTCGTAAAAGCGTCACGGGATGACAGTAACGAACACAAGCACCGGCGGGCATCATGGGCAATAAATGACCTAAAACGCCCGCCAGTGCTTGTTTTTCTTCTGCGCTACTCCTGCGCCTCCACATCATCCGCATCCGCAAATTCCGGCAATCCTGTTGCCAGATTCATATAAAACATCTCGCCCGCATCGGTATTAAAACCGGTATCGGTTTTGATGGCTTTGGGTTTAATCGCGATGCGCAGCATGGGCACAAATTCGCCTGGTTTGGCGCGATCTACAGAGCGCATCACCACCGCCATGCGCACATTAATCGCGCTGCCTTTGCTGCTTTGATCAACGCGTTTGATGATGCTGTCGGCGAGTGATTTTGGTGCTCGCACGTCACTCAACGCTGCTTTGCCGAGCGCGACACTGGGCCAGCGTAAATCAACAGCGCGATGGCTTTTTTCGTCCACGGAACTCATGCGTAAAAAGCTGCCGTCAATCATTACGCCATCGACTGCACGCAGGATGGTGCTGGTGGCACTTTCGGATTCGATGGGCGTTGATGCAACTTTGCCGAGCCGTGGATCAGCATCGGATTGCGAAAGTGTTTCGCGAAAATCGACGAAGAAAATATCGTTTTTCTGTATGCCGATTTTTTCTGCGATGGCTAAATGTGTTGCACGAATCGGCTCCAGTCTTGCCGCAAATTGCGCGCGTGGTATGCCTTTCGTTTCGGCCTGCCGCCAGAGCACGCGTGCTCGGCCGGTCTCTTTGCTGAATCGATACGACGCATCACCGGAATTGGTAAAGTCATCAATCACTTCTTCGCTGCGCGAGCGTATCGAAAAAAGTTTTTCCAACTCCGCCGTGCTTTGTAGCGCAAGCGGTTTTTGCGTGGCAAGTGTGGCCTGCATTTTTTTCATCATTGCGGAAAGCTCTTCTGCGTTGATGGCCGGTAGCGCGCGTTTTACCGCCTCCGCTGCGCTGTCGCTGTATACGTTTGCTTCCGATGCGGGTGTGCCCAGGGGCGAGCCACGTGTCGGCAAAGTCTGACTTAGCGCCAGCATCGGTGTGAGCAGTGCGCTAA
>JANXWW010000271.1 GCA_025350945.1 Burkholderiales bacterium | reverse complement strand
AACGGGTCGTAATCTACTGCTTCGAATTTTGCCGTTTTTGCGTCGATACTCATGCGTCAAGTCTCAAATACTTTCCTGGGCTATCCGGATTCGGTACAAACCACGCCGCATTACCTTCCGGATCTTTGCCGATGCGCGCTCCGGGTGCAGGTGGTTTGGTCGCATCAAATAGTGCCGCGGTGGCGTCCTTGCGCCTGGGAATAAATCCCGATTCCTGCAATTCAATCACAGACTCTTTGAACGCAACTTTAATTTTCGCAAAATCATCAACGCTGTGTGCTGTGGTAAAAAAGCATGGGAAATTATCGAGTATGTGAATGCCGCGGTTGCGCATCATACCGAACAATAAATCTTGCAGCGGATGATCTTCCGTGAAAAATGTTTTCCAGACAGATGCAAATGATTTGAGCACAATCGGCGCGCCCATTTCGCGGCAAAACGCATTCAGTTCATCAACCATGGCGGTGGTACTGAGGGTCAAACTTGCTTGCAACGCAGGCCCTTCACGCTTCAAGCGCTCAAGCACCACTTTGGCTGCGGCCAGCGCCAGCGGATGGCGCACGAACGTGCCGGCAAAATAGGTCACGCCCACAGTCGGGATCGAATCATCGCCATACTGCCAGCCGCCGCCATCAAGCGCATCCATGAATTCCCGCTTGCCTGCGATCACGCCAATCGGGAAGCCGCCGCCGACCACTTTTCCATAGGTGCAAATATCCGCGTCGATGCCGAACAGCGCCTTGATGCCGCCGGGATGGCAGCGAAAACCAGTTACGACTTCATCAAAAATCAACAGCGTGCCGGATTGCCTGGTGACTTCGCGCAACTCCTGTAAAAATTCGCGCGGCTGAAAATCCGGGCGACGGCTTTGCACCGGCTCCACCAATACTGCCGCGAGATCATCGGCATGCTCACGCAAAATTTTCATCGATTCCGGCGTACCGTAATCGAGCACCAACACGTTTTGCGCGGTACTCGCCATGATGCCGGGCGCGGCTGGCACCGCACGAAGTTTCTTGGCGGCACGCACAATGACTTCATCAAAAATGCCGTGATAGGAGCCTGTGAATAGCGCAATCGTATTGCGCCCCGTCACCGTGCGCGCAATGCGTACCGCGCCCATCACCGCTTCGGAACCGGTATTGCACAAGCCCGCCCGGTCATGTCCCGTGACTTCACAAATCAGTTTTGCCACTTCACCCGCGAGCGGATGCTGCGGGCCAATGTCATAGCCTTCGTCCATTTGGTGTTTGACGGCATCGTTAATAAACTCGGGCTGCCAGCCAAACATATTCATACCAAAACCATTCAGCACATCGATATATTCATTGCCATCCAGATCCCACATGCGCGAACCTTTTGATCGCGAAATCACAATCTGATAAATGATTTCTTTTAGCATTGGTCTAAAGCCGTTCACAACGCGCGGATCAGCCAGATGCGGGCGATGTGCGACGGTGTATTCCTTCGAGAGTTTGGTGCGCGCAATATAGCGACGCATAAACTGGTCAAGGCGTGCACGCTGGCGCTCAGTCAAATCCGACGCCGCATCGGTGTAGATGCGCGCAATCGCGCCGAACGCTTTTTTCACATCATATTTCATCGGTGCAACGGGGTTTTCTTCGGCTGAAGATGCCTCGGGAGGCAATACTGGCGCGGCGTTTGAGGCAACTACCTTCTCATTTTTTTCAGCTGCACTGACTTGCGCCTCGACTTTTGCGGGTGCAGGAATCGCTGTCGGTGACGCACCTTGCAAAAGTAAAAGTTGCTGCGCCATCAGCTGCATTTGCTGCTGAATAACTTGCTGTATCAGTGGATTGTTTGCTAAAGGCGAAAGCGAAGCTGGATTGGTTATCATGACAGGAACTTCCATCACAGGCTGAGGAAGAACGGAGGTGGAAGCAATAGGTGTAACGGCCGGCATTGCGCCATCGATAAACGCCGCCAGCGAATCGAGCGAACGATACTTCTCCATCAATTGACGAAACGTAATGCTGATCTTGAAAGTCTGCTTTAACTGGATCGCAATTTGTGTCAACGAAAGTGAATCAAGACCCAGTTCGATAAAAGGTGCGGCTCCATCAGCCTCGGCAAGATCAACCCCGGATGTATCTTCAAGCATGGTTCGCAATTGCGCGAGTAGTGCCGGGAGGCGGCTTTGGGCAGCAGTGGTATTCATTGTTTGCTCCATGGGCTTTGCAGATTCTGCGAGTGCTGGTGGTATTGAAATAGAAGAAGATGCGGGTGCGGGCGTGGGTGGCTGTGGCTGCGATTGTGCGGGCAGCGCATCCAGCCAAAAACGTTGGCGCTCAAACGGATAAGTGGGCAACAAAACGCGATGCTTGCGCGTTCTATGATCAAGCCCGTCAAGCTGCATCGGAACACCCATCGTCCAGAGACGACCCACCGCCAGCAGTAAACTTTCGCGCTCACGATCCACCGCGTCAGTAAGACTCGCCAGGGCAGTGTGCGTGCGCTGAATTGAGGCGGGATGCTGACGTGCGAGGGTGGTGAGCGATGCGCGTGGGCCGACTTCGAGCAGTAGCAGCGGATTTTTTTCACCTGCGGTTTCGAGCGTTTCAGTCAACGCTGGCGAGAAGCGCACGCACTCACGTAAATGCATCGCCCAGTAATGCGGGTCGCAGGCGTTCTCGGCTGATAAAAGTTTGCCCGTCACGGTCGAGAAAATCGGCAGCGAAGGCGGCGACAAATTGAGCTTGCGCACTTCCGCTTCGAAAGGTGCCACCGCTGCATCCATCATCGCGGAATGAAACGCGTGCGATGTTTGCAGTTGACGCGAAATGACGCCCTCTTTTGCCAGTGCAATTTTCAGTGCTTCAACCGCATCAAGCGGCCCAGCCACCACGCACAGGATGGGACTGTTTTCTGCGGCTATACATAGTGACGCAAATAGTGACGAAAACGCCGACGCAGATAAACGCTGTTGAATCACACTCGCGCCTGCGCGCACCGCCAGCATCGCGCCTGCGGGTAGCACTTGCATAAGTTGCCCACGAAGCGCCACCAAACGCAACGCATCATGCAATGAAAATACGCCCGCAATTGTTGCCGCTACAAATTCACCCACGCTATGACCGATTAGCGCAGTAGGCCGCACGCCCAGGCTCAGCCAATATTGTGCAAGTGCATATTCGATGCAAAAGAGCGCGGGCTGGGTGACTGAGGTTGCGATCAATGCATCGGCGGCTGTGGAAAATATTTTCGCCTTAAGCTGATTGCGCTCCGATTCATCAAGCGCTTTTAAACAATCATCAAACGCGGCGCGAAACACAGGTTCGTGCTCATACAAAGAAGCGCCCATCGAAACATATTGTGCACTTTGACCGGGGAACATAAATACGA
>JANXWW010000259.1 GCA_025350945.1 Burkholderiales bacterium | reverse complement strand
GCGCAAGCGCCGACGGCAGATGCTGCAAAGCCAGCGGAAGCTGTAGCATCACCTGCAGCAGCAATGACTGCTCCAATCGCTGCACCTGCCGCCGCTTCTGGCGAAGGATTGGGCGTCAAAGCGATTTGGGACAAGGCCGATCTGGTCGCCAAATTCGTGCTATTTATTTTGGTCGTGATGTCGATGGGTAGCTGGTACATCCTGATCGTAAAATTCTTCGAGCAGCGTCGTTTGATGAAAGAGTCAAAAGCCGCGACCGAGACCTTCTGGAACGCAGGTTCGTTGTCGCAAGGCATGAGCACGCTACATGAAGACAGTGCGTTTCGTTTCATCGCAGAAGGCGGCTTAAAAGCAACTGAGCGCCACGGCGGTTTGATGGGCGATGTTGACTTCAACACATGGGTCACGATGTCGATCCAGCGTGCCACCGATAACGTTAATAGCCGTTTGGGCGATGGTTTGGCATTCTTGGCGACCGTGGGTTCAACGTCCCCGTTCGTTGGTTTGTTCGGTACGGTTTGGGGTATTTATCACGCACTGGTTGCAATCGGTCAATCAGGTCAATCCTCACTCGACAAAGTAGCGGGCCCGATTGGTGAGGCGCTGATCATGACAGCTATTGGCTTGGCCGTGGCCGTACCTGCGGTGCTATCGTACAACTGGCTGATTCGTCGTAATAAAACTGCGATGGAGCAAGTGCGCGCATTCAGCTCTGATTTGCATTCTGTTTTGATGAGCCAAGGTAGCAAGGCCAAGTAATTCAGCTTTGCATAACTCAATGCCACGAATGTTCATGCAAATGGGCTTTGTGGCAATCTTTGTGGCAATGATTAAAACGACAGAACTATGAGCAGGAGTTTTACATGGCAATGAGTATAGGTTCCGATGGCGATGACGAAGAAGTCATTTCGGCCATCAATACAACACCGCTGGTAGACGTGATGTTGGTGCTATTTATTATTTTCCTGATTACATCGCCTATCGTGTTGCAAACGCTGAAGGTGAAGTTGCCCAACGAAAAGAATGTGGTCACGATCACAAAGCCTGAAAATATTGTTATTTCGGTGGGTAAAGATGGCGACATTTATTGGGATATGCAACTCATTGCTGACTCGGATGCGCTATTCGAAAAAATGAAAGTCGCGGCTGTCAAGGTGCCACAACCAGAGATTCATATACGCGGTGATGGCAACGCACGCTACGAATCAGTCGGGCGCGTGATTTACACAGCGCAACGTGCCAGTATTATGAAGGTGGGTTTTATTACCGAGCCGCCGCCGCTCAATCAATAATTTATACAGTCGTAGGTATTGGTCTTTGTTGGACGAATGTGGCAATGATTAGTCTGATTCAACGCAATCGGATTTAACGTAATTACCGCCTTGCAATCGAGCAATATAACGGGGCAAAAAGGATAAAAGTATGAGCATGAGCGTAGGTTCAGGGGACCCGAATAAAGAGCTCGAACCCATGATGGAAATTAACACCACACCGTTGATTGACGTGATGTTGGTATTGATTATCATGATGATTATTACAATTCCACCGCAAACACATGCGGTGAAACTAAACATGCCAATAAACAACAATGCACCGCCGCCATTAAAAGAGCCGGTGGTTGTCAAGATCGATATCGATTTCGACGGAACAGTTTTATGGGACGCAGTACCGGTGTCAGACCGAAAAGAGTTGGAAGACAAGTTAAAAATTGTCGCTGGCCAACCAGAACAGCCTGAAGTTCATGTGCGCCCCAATAAATTGGTGGAGTACAAATCTGTAGCCATGGTGATGGCTTCGGCACAACGCTTGGGCGTGACCAAGATGGGCATTGTCGGCAACGAACAGTTCGTCAAGTAAATTCAACAGGACAAAACGCGGCTATCGGTCGCGTTTTGTTTTTCCGGAATCAGCTTTGACCGCAACATCATCGTTCTACAAGTCACGCCATCACCTTGGTCGTCATCTAATTAGTCCTCTGCCTCGTTATCTGATTAAGTGCATTGTTTCGTCCCCTGTTTTTTTGGAAATTCACTCATGACTAAAGCCGATTTTTTTCAGCGCACTCTCCAGCGTGTTCTTCAATGCGTTTTTCAGCATTCAGGCACTACAATCGCCATCGCGACATTTACCGTCGCAGCCTCTTTTTTCATATTGTCGAGCGCCGACGTGCAGGCGCAAGGCGTGCGGCCAGAGATCGGCAAACCGCTTCAGGCAGCGCAAGAGTTAATGCGCGCAAGTAAATTTAAAGAAGCGCTGGCCAGAGTCCGTGAGGCCGAGGCTGTGTCGGGCCGCAGCGCGCAGGAAAACTATTTAATTGATAGCATGCGTGGCTCAGCTGCGTCAGGTGCAGGGGATAATACAACCGCGATGCGCTCGTTCGAAGCCGTGGTTGCGTCTGGCAAGGCACCCGCCAGCTCTCAGTTGAAAATGATCGAAGCGTTGGTAGGATTGCATTACGGTGCAAGAGATTATCCGACCGCGATTCAATGGGCAAATCGTTACTTTCGCGATGGTGGTAGCGGCGGACAGGTACGTACACTCCTGATCCAATCCTATTTCCAAAGCGGTGACTTTGCGAATACGGCTAAAGAATCTTTGGCTGATATCCAGGCCGATCAAAAAGCAGGACGCACACCATCAGAGGAAAAGTTGCAGCTACTTGCCAACGCGTATTTACGCCAAAAAAATACGACGGGCTATATTTCGACCATTGAAAAATTGC
The DNA here is from genome assembly GCA_025350945.1 of Burkholderiales bacterium. Taxonomy (GTDB): domain Bacteria; phylum Pseudomonadota; class Gammaproteobacteria; order Burkholderiales; family Usitatibacteraceae; genus UKL13-2. The sequence continues at coordinate 21,212 of JANXWW010000259.1, read as the reverse complement.
TGAACTATTACCCCAAAAAATCGCTGTGGGCTGATGTCGTTTCGCGTCTTCAAAACAAGCCGGGCTTCGCAGATCGTCTTTCCCTCGATGTATACCGTCTCAAGTTTGCAACCGGTAACCTAAGCACATCCGGCGACTACATGGAAATGGCCCAGCTGGCACTGCAAGCTGGCTTTCCATCGGAAGCGAAGAAAATTGTCGATGAAGGATATACAACAGGCGCGCTCGGCAAAGGCTCTGAGGCAGATCGCCAGAAGCGCCTGCGTGACCTCACTGAAAAACAGGTAGCGGAGAATCAAAAAGTGATTTCTTCGGGTAAAGAAGAAGCAGAAGCCAATGCTGCCAGAACCGGCGATGCGCTGGTGACACTGGGCTACAATCTGGTGACGGGTGGGCAGGCTGCAAAGGGCATTCCGATGATTGAGGCTGGCATCAAAAAAGGCAATTTAAAGCGGCCTGAAGACGCGAAACTGCTGCTTGGCATTGCGCAGATTCAGGCAGGGCAAAAGGCGAAGGGAATGCAAACGCTCAAGGACGTCAAGGGCACCGATGGCACTAACGATCTCGCTAATCTTTGGGTGATTTTTGCGCAGAGACAGGGCGCGGCTTAATCCGAGCAAATCAGTAGCATGCTCCGTACTCATTACACTCGTTAATAACTCGCGCCATTCATGAGGCAGTATCAAGACTTGATGCGCCATGTGCTTGAACATGGCGTGAAAAAATCAGACCGCACCGGTACTGGCACCCAGTCTGTTTTTGGGTATCAAATGCGGTTTAATCTCAACGACGGGTTTCCGCTCGTTACCACCAAAAAAATGCATCTTAAGTCAATCATTCACGAACTGCTATGGTTCTTGAAAGGCGATACGAGCATCCGCTATCTCAAAGAAAATGGTGTCACGATTTGGGACGAGTGGGCGGATGCGGATGGCAATTTGGGGCCTGTCTATGGCTATCAGTGGCGCTCCTGGCCTGCGCCTGATGGCGCGCACATTGACCAGATCACCGAGCTTCTAGCGCAGCTTAAAAGCAATCCTGATTCACGCCGTTTAATCGTATCCGCATGGAATGTCGCTGACATTCCCAAAATGGCGCTTGCACCTTGTCACGCATTCTTTCAGTTTTATGTGGCCGATGGCAAATTGTCTTGCCAACTCTATCAGCGCAGCGCAGATATTTTTCTCGGCGTTCCATTCAATATCGCGTCATATGCACTCCTGACAATGATGATCGCCCAGGTTGCAGGCCTCAAGTTGGGTGACTTCGTACACACACTTGGTGATGCACATCTCTATTCAAATCACCTCGAACAAGCGCACGAACAACTGTCGCGCGATTGCCGTGCTTTGCCGATCATGACGCTAAACAGCACTGTCAAAAATATTTTCGATTTCAATTTCGATGATTTTGTGCTGAGCGGATACGAGCCGCATGCCGCGATCAAAGCACCCATTGCGGTTTAGCGACGGCGGCGGTTACTGAAGATGGTATCGCTGATTGTTGCGATGACGAAGAATCGCGTTATCGGTTATGAAAATAAAATGCCGTGGCACCTACCGGCCGAGCTCGCGTATTTCAAACGAATCACCACGGGCCATCCGATCATCATGGGTCGGAAAACATTTGATTCAATCGGTTGTCCGCTGCCAAACCGGCGCAATATTGTGGTCAGCCGGAACACTAATTTTCATTCGCCAGGTGTCGAAGTATCAAATTCACTCGAAAACGCATTAGCGCTTTGCGCGAACGAAAATCCGTTCGTCATTGGCGGCGCATCTTTGTATGCAGAGGCTCTTGCCCTAGCGCAGGAGCTATACATCACGGAAATTGATGCTAATTTGGTAGGAGATACTTTTTTCCCGCCCATCGATAATTCTGTGTGGAAAGAAGAGTCGCGCGAAGTAAGAACCAAAGACGAAAAAAATATTTTCAATCTACAATTTGTTGTCTTGAGCCGTCGCTAACATAGGCAAATCGCGCGACAAATCAAAGTTCGCTATTTCGCGTTATTGCGCAAACGGTGACGTAAATATCCTAGATGCGCGACCAAAGAAAAACTCACCGCCAACGCAATCCATCCCCACGCTGCTCCCACGAGTGCTGCGCGAATTGCAAGCACCAGACACGCACCGGGAAACAACATCCAGAACACTGAAAGCTGTGTGAAACCTCGACCAGTTTTACGTTGATATAAAACGAGCACAATAGCTTCAAGTGCCATGAAAGCCAAAATAATATCGGCGATCAATCCTGTCGAGAAAAGCTCAGTCATCACCGTGGCTGGCTTCTTTACTGGCTTTTTCCGCGCTCATTAATTTGCGTCGCGTGCGCCTCAATGCGTACGCCACCAGAATAACCACGACTGGTATGGCGATACCCACCGCAATATCCGGCTGAACGCGCAGGCCCGCCGATTGCAAGGCTTTCGCACCATAGCCCACAATACCCACCACATAGTAAGTGATCGCTGCAATCGATAATCCTTCAACAGTCTGCTGCAGCCGCAATTGCAAACGAGCCCGGCGCTCCATTGACGCCAGCAACGCCTGATTCTGCTTTTCGCGAACAATATCAACGCGGGTTGATAACAAACTGCTGGTCTGGGCAATACGCTCTGATAAATCACGAAGTCGCTGCGACACTGTTGCGCTAGTGGCCACAGCAGGGGCTAATCGGCGCGTCATGAATTCATTGATTGTTTGTACACCTGGCAATCGTCGCTCACGCAATTCGCCAATTCTCGTGGTCACCAGCTCGTAATATGCGCGGCTGGCACCAAATCGAAACTGGCTAAACGCCAACGCACTTTCCACCTCAGCTGCAAGTTTGATGAGCTCCGTAAGCTGTGCTTCGTCACCGCCTGAGCCGGTTGAAATGGAGTCAGTTACTTCAGCCAAAGCACGCTCAACGGACAGTGCCTGCGGTGCTTGACTGCGCGCAATCGGCAACGCCAACAGTGCCAGCATTCGATAGGCCTCGATCTCGAATAAGCGCTGCAACATGCGGCCCGCCTGCCCCGGCGACAAGTTTCGATTAATCATCACAAACCGCGAATAGCCATCGTTGTGAATTTTAAAATCCGTATACGCCACGCCAACGCCCTCGCCAATATCAGCGCCTACCGCCGCATTTCCGGCAAACGCTATTTCAAGCTCGGCATCTGACAGTGGCCCCCCGCCGGCAATCAGTTTGGCGTGAGCAGCCACGATACGAAGGCCAGGAATCCCGTCCAGCCAGCCATCTGGCAAGTAGCCCGCAGCGGGATCGCTGAAAGGTGTCGGGCTAAGATTGGGAATAAAAAAAGTGTAGCCTGAAAATTCACTGTGACGCTCCCACTTCAGCAAAACTTGCCCAACCTTTGCATTAAAGTGGGTCGCCCCTTCAACCGGTGGGGACACGGCATAACGCGCGCACAGCGCAATTAAATGCGCCAATTCAGCGACACGGTCTTCAGGTGCCACTAACACCGCGACATAGCTTGCACGAGACGGGGTTTGAAGCTCAACAGGTGGACGCGCGTGAACTTCCGCAGCGAGCGCAAATCGGTCGGGATGATCGGTCAGTCGTTGGGCCATGTATTTAAACGCCAAGTTTAAACGCCGGGAAACGGCGCATTCATTTGCACAATGACCCAGTTTAATATCGATGCAAAACTAACCCATAATAAATAAGGCAGTAGCAACAAACTTGCCGCTTTTGACAGGGGGTATAAAAAAGTCATCAAGGCAGCAATTGAAAGCCATAAAAATCCGACTTCCATTAATGCCCAATCGGGGCGTTGCAACGTAAAAAATAACAGACTCCACAACGAATTGCAGCAGAAATTTATGGCAAACAAGGCAATGACTGTTGCGCGGCTTTTACGGGTGTCTGCCTTACGCCAGGCCAGTACGCCCGCTGCTGCGGCACACGCAAAAATGGTTGTCCACGCAGGCCCAAAAAGCCAATCAGGCGGCTTCCAACTTGGCTGTTTGAGCGCGTAATACCAAGGCCCCAAATTGGTGAGCAATCCGCCCACCACCGCTGCCGCAACAGCTACGATCACGGCAACAATAATCGGGTTACGCAGACTCCTTCCGGTCATGTTGCGCAAACAACGGTGTCGCGTTTGCGCAAGCTCATGACGGCTTGACCAAACCAGTAAGGTGCGCCAAATCCTTGAAAAAAATGCGGATGTGAGCCATCGGTTTTGCTCGAACCAGTTTCTTGTACATATACGCCTGCCATGTCAGTTCTTGAACATCCTTATCGCGGCAAATACTCACAAAACGTTCGCGTCGCTTGTCGCTGGAATACCAGAATTTTTGCATGATGCCGAGAATCCAGAATACTCGACCATGCGCTTTCATAAACCGTTTACGCGCCATTGCCAGCGCTTTCACGTCCCCTGTTGCGAGAAACTGGTGCGCCGCATCTGCCGCCAGTTTGCCGCCATACATGGCATAGTAAATTCCCTCGCCTGACGCAGGTGCCACCACACCGGCAGCATCACCCGCGAGCACTACATCGCGACCATTGTCCCAAGATTTAAGCGGCTTCATCGGAATCGGCGCACCTTCGCGACGAATCGTTTTGGTGCCGCTCAAGCCTGCGCTTTCACGCAGCAATCCTGTCGCATTACGAATCGAAAATCCTTTTTTCGCCGTGCCCATGCCCACACTGACGGTATCGCCATGTGGGAAAACCCAGCCATAAAAATCAGGCGATACCGGTCCTTGATAATAAACATCGCAGCGCGTGCCATCAAACTTGCCCTCGCCTTTTTTAGGCGCAGTAACGATCTCGTGATACGCGTATACATAAGGCGCACGATCAGCGCCCTTTACTTCCTGCAACGCCACAGCAGAAGCCGCACCGTCGGCACCAACCACTAATCGTGTCCGCACAGATTCGGCTTGCTTTTTACCGTTTTCATCGATGGATTCGTAATGCACGATTGTTGCTTCATGTTCGCGGGAAATGCGACTGAACATTCCCGTGCGCCGCACAGCGCCTGTTTTAGCAGCGCGTTCGCGTAAATATTCATCAAACGTGGCGCGATCCACCATGCCCACAAAGCCGCCCGTAATCGGCATATCAACCTCTCTGCCGACCGGTGAGACCATCCGCGCGCAGGTAATTTTTGCCACAATCAATTCATCCGGAATCGCGAATTCATCAATGCATGCAGGCGGAATCGCGCCACCGCAAGGCTTGATGCGCCCCGCACGATCCAGCAGCATGACTTTGTGCCCTTGGCGCGCCAGATCTTCCGCAGCCGTCGCACCCGATGGTCCACCACCAACTACCACTACATCGTAAGTTTGCGCTTCGTTCATATTCATGCCCTTCCGGTCAAGCTGGCCACGAGTGAGTCACGGGATGGTGGATCACTTGGTTTGGAACCTGCATTACTTTGTCGAAAATCTTTTGCTGGACTGATTTGATATGCAAAAACAGCCGCCACTAAAAACAATATCGCTTCAAATGCAAACACGGTCGAGTAGGCGGCCACGGGGGAGCCCAACAACAATCTCGCCATATCGCTCATTGCCGCCCCAAAAAAACTGCCCAACCCAAATGCAATCGCCTGCGATGCGCCCCACAAGCCCATGCGCACGCCTTCACGCGATTCGCGTCCATTGCTGGCCATGCTCATCATTGAAGCTACCGCGGCAATGGAGAAAGCACCATTGGCAAGGCCCAACAAAAAAACGTTCGCCTTAAACGGCCATGTTGGCCCCACAGAACCCGCAACGACCAAGCCAAGCAAGGCAATGCCCGAACCAATGCAACCGGTCACCATCCAGAATTTTAACGAGCCCAGCGCTTTGCCCCACGCCATGGTTGCAATCGCGCCCACTAAAATCATGCCCATTAAAACACCGCTATGTTGCAGCCCGGACAAGCCCGTGGATTGGCCCACTGTAAATTTGAATACAGAGCCTGCGAACGGCTCAAGAATTAAATCTTGTGCGTTGTAGGCAAACATTGAAACAAAAACAAAAATCGTGAAGTGGCGTGCTTGCGGTTCGGCCCAGACTTCTTTCAACGCAGATTTGAAAGATGGTTTTTTTGATGCCGTCGTAGCCGCATCACCCGCATTCGATAATCGCGAGTTTCCCTCAACGCCCCATACGGCAAGCAGCGCAATAACAAATGCAATTGCAGATACCGCGCTTGTCACCGCCACCAGGCGTGCGGTTGAAAACGGGTCGAGGAATTTGCCAGCCACCGTCGCAGTCACGACAAATCCCGATATCATCAAAATCCAGACGATCGCCGCCGCTGCCGGCTTGCGATTCGGTGCCACGCGTTTGGCGACGAGCACCAAGAGCGACGTACCCGATGCGCTAACACCAGCACCAATCAGCGCGAACGCCAGCACTGCCAATGCAATGCCACCTGCGAAATTAGTACCCATCAAGGCGGTTGCCATCGCTGAAAGAACGCCACCTAGCGCCAGCACCGCCATGCCGCCGATGATCCACGGTGTACCACGCCCGCCAACATCCGAACCATGGCCCATGCGCGGACGAAGTAATTGCAAAGCATGATGCAATGCCACCAGCGCGCCGGGAATCATAGCGGGTAACGCAAGCTCAACCACCATCACGCGGTTAATCGTGGATGTTGTTAGCACCACAATCGCGCCAAGCGCTGCCTGCACCAATCCCAAGCGAACAATGCCCAGCCAGCTTAATGAATTTGCATTCTCTGTTGCCGTCATCATCATGGGGCTCCGCCAAGGCTCGCCGCCGCGCGAAGCGCAAACGCACTGATCAGCATGCCCAACACATAAAAATTAATGCCGATGGCGCTATACCACGTCGCGCGTTCAACCGGGCTCGCCACAAAGCGCGGCATCATGGCGATTTGTAGCGCCAGCAGGGCCGCAACACTCAGCGCATGCATCGGATGCCCCCACGTCACTAACAAAGCCACCACAACCGCCTGTGGAGCTGCCATAACCACACAAGCCACACGCGCTGCATTCACCACGCCAAGCCGCGCGGGTAGCGAGCCAATGCCAGTTTTGAGATCGCCCTCGACTGACTTGAAGTCATTGAGCGTCATGATGCCATGCGCACCAAGGCTGTAGAGCGCCGCCAGTGCCAAGACACGAACATCCGGCATCCCACCACCGAGCATAACGGCAGCGCCGGTCAGCCACGCCAGCCCTTCATACGAAATCCCGCAGGCTAAATTACCCCACCAGCCATTTTGTTTTAACCGAAATGGCGGCGCGCTATACGCCCATGCGAGCACAAGACCCGCAACCGCCGCCCCGAAACCCCACGGCCCAAGCAGCGTTGCGACGAACAGCGAAAGAATTGTCCAAACAATCGCGACATACAAGCCCCAACGTCCTGGCATGCGTCCTGATGGAATCGGCCGGTTGGGTTCGTTGATGGCATCGACATGTCGATCATACCAATCGTTCGCCGCCTGGCTGGTGGCGCATACCAGCGGCCCGGCAAGCACCACACCGGTGATGATGAGCGGCCATTTGCCATCGAATGAAGCGCCGGAAGAAACCACGCCACAACCGAACGCCCACATGGGTGGAAACCAGGTAATGGGTTTTAACAACTCGGCAACCGTGGCGAGGCTCGGCCGCGTGGCCGATGTTTGTTTGACTTGCGCGAGCTTGACTGCCGATAATTTTTCTGCGTTTATCATTCGTTTGGCCAGCGTCATGCGATTGTTATGCAGAGAAGTGCTTTAATTTGGCCGGGTATCCAATGCAGTTGCATCAGCAGGCAAGTCGCCAAGCCCATAACGGCGCAGCTTGACGTACAAACTCTGGCGGCTCAAGCCCAACATCTCAGCTGCCGCCGCACGATTATCCTGCGTTAGCTCGAGTGCTGCTTCAATGCAAAGTTTTTCGATCATGTCGGTGGTCTCAACAACCAGCTCTTTAAGAGAAACGCGCCCGACCAGTTCGGTTAACTGCTCGACAGATCTCGGCAGCTCGCGACTAGCACGAACATCACGACCACCCAGGCGCTTGCCCACATTGCGAATAGTAAAACCCATGCATGGCAAATCCGCGTTCGGTACGGCCACAGCAGAAATTTCCACCTCGGCAGTAGAGCCATGTTCGCCGCGCAACGTGGTCGCGAATAGTCGAACCGAACCATGTTGATGAAGGTTCGACACAAGCACCTTGAAATCAACGCCGGATTGCCCCAACCAGCGTTCTAGCGATTCGCCACGTGCCCGCTCTTCAGAAGCGAGCTGCGCCAAATCGACAAATGCACGATTCGCCACCAGCAGTTTGCCTTCAAGATCGGTGACAACAAATCCGTCAGGCGCATTCTCCATGATGCGCAGGATAGCCGTTGGCACACTCGCGCCAGCAACATTAGCGTGCACGGGAGCCAAACGTACTAATAAAGACGAACTGCGTTCCTGTCGGAACAAAGAGGCTGAGATCACAAATTCAAGCCCGCTCTCAGCCATTTTCGCGTGCACATCGTCAGCCGCAACTGCCGTTCGCACTTTCGCAAAAAGCTCTTCTATTGCGCGCGTTCCATCCTCATCGAATCCGTCAGGGAAAGTCCGTCCGACAAATTTTTCCGCAGCACGACCCATGAGTTTGCCCACCGCCGGATTTGCTTCGACGACTTTCAGTGTCGTGGCATCCAGTACCAACACCGCCTCAGATGCCATCTGAAACAACAAACGATATCGCGTTTCCACGTGCCGCAAACGCCAATAGTCGCGCTCCATTGATTGCTGCGCATCGACCAAGCGCTGCTGCAATGCCGCATTCGCGCGCAAATCCCGCCCAAACGCCACAATGCGACCATCATGACCAACCTGTACCGCTGAGTATGAGAATGGAATGTCAGCACCTTTTGAATAGGCGTGGTTGACTTGCCGCCATTTACGCTCGCCCTTGGTGCCTGCGTCTCTGAGCAAGGCTTCAATTTTAGGCTTAGTTTCGATCGTTACCGTGTCAATCCAAGGTCGGCCTACCCATCTTTTGCACGACTCCTGCGCGAACTCATCTGCACCACATGCGACGTCGCGAATTACCCCATGCCCATCAATGACCAGTGCGACATCTGCGGCGGCGGCGATGAGATTCGCCGCAGACTCTGCATCAAGGCCGCCGAACGATTTCAATGGTGATTCAAACTGATCCATCAAAAACCTACCTGTTTGCGCCCTGTTAGGGTCCCCTAAGTCTAATCGTTCGGCTATTTCACGGTACTTCTGTTCTGCACTCAACAATGATTCTCCAGTTTCAACTACTTACCACTATGCGTGCGACCAACTCCTCGGCAAAAATAACGGCATCACGACCATGAGCGGCTGTCATATCTGCGCCAACCAAATCGACATACTCAGGATGAGCCACAAATATCGGGCCACCCACCATGACTGTAATGTTTTTATTGCGTGATTCGAGCCGAACCGCGTGGATTGCAAATTTCAATTCTTCCAGCTTGAGCACACTTCCGACCGAAAAGCCCACCATATCAAATCGCTCTTCGCGCACCGTGCTGATGAGCTGTTCTATCGATGCGGGTAGTTCACCCCAAACATCCCAATCCGCGCGCCTGAAAAACTCAGACACCATAAAAAGGCCAAAGGTATGTTGATCGCCAGGTGCTGGCAGTAGCAGCGCCCGGCGCGCCAGCTTTGGCCGAGATAATCCTGATAATTGAGCGCCTGCGCCATCACCCTGGAAAGCAGGGCTCAACTCATGCAGCAGTTGCTGCAAGCGCCATAAACCTGCGGTAACTTCGGTGAAATCACAAAGGTCATTTTCCCAGAGATAACCGAGATGTCGCGCTGTGGGCGAGAGTAAATCGATATAAACCGATTCAAGCGACATACCATTCGCGCGCTGCACTTCTACATATTCCGCCGCGGCACTCACATTGCTGGAAACGACAATATCGGCAAACTCGGCAATCGCGTCCGGACCAGGCGCGTGAATATCGATAGCCGGTAGCGGTGACGCATTCTGTGCCGCCCGATGCGCCAACATTAATCGCGGAATAATTTGCGATTCAATAATGCGGGACAACGATGCAGCGTGGCTTTCTGATGAATCCGCACGGGGGCGGGCACGTTGTCGTTGATTGACATCGCAAAGGTCAGATTCCGGGCCATTCAGGCCCTGATCTTGCGCATGTCGCCGGGACAATATCTGCTGACTCAAATCCATTGACTTCCTCCTAATCAAGCTATGAACGGCCGTGCGCGCTGTTAAAGCAATTCCTACGCGTGACCATCTATATGTCGAAATGATGCTTGGACCATCACTCGACCCCTGAAACGCAAATTTGCATCGTCTAGCCAGCGAGCAAGACGATGCAATTCGTCTGCGCTTAGTAGGCCTTTCTGATGTCGCGTTGTCAAGTAGGCTTGTCATGTTTTGAGTCAATTTCCAATGTCAGTTACACATGAACCTACGTTATACAGCTTTCGTGAAAAACATGTCAAGTTAAATTGACGTAAACTTTGCTTGACATATTTATTGAACGAGTCTAAATTTTGTTTGCGGGGAAAAATTAGATTTTCGGACATGTTCAGATGCACAAACGCAATCTACAGCAGCATTCATCCTCATCTCTATACACGCCTGAGCAACGCGTGCGTCGCGACAACACGCGCTGGACGCTCGTGCAAGGCATTCTGGCTCCGATTCAGTTTCTGGTTTTGCTTGTCAGCGTTGGTCTTGTGCTGCGCTATCTGAGCACTGGCGAGGGCCTGCAAGCGGCAACGATTTCCATCGTTATAAAAACGATGGTGCTTTACACCATCATGGTCACGGGTGCGGTTTGGGAAAAAGTCGTGTTCGGTCAATATCTTTTCGCACCCGCGTTCTTTTGGGAAGATGCGGTCAGCATGGTGGTGATTGCACTGCACACCGCTTATTTGATCGCGCTGATGACGGGTTGGTTAAATGAGCGTCAGCAGATGTATCTGGCCCTTGCCGCCTATGCCACCTACACAGTCAATGCAGCCCAATTCATTTGGAAACTGCGCATGGCACGCATTCAGCATGCGAAAGAATCGCAAATCATGGGACAAGCAGGAGTAGCCGCATGAACGCGCAGGCAACGGCTCCTTTGATAACCACATCGGCAACCACACCTGGCTGGGGTGATGCCACCGTCATCCCGATCCTTCGCGAACGAGGTCAGCGTGAGGTATTCTGCGGCCTCACCGGCATCATCTGGCTACATCGCAAAATTCAGGATGCGTTTTTTCTTGTTGTTGGCTCGCGCACGTGTGCGCACTTAATTCAGTCCGCTGCCGGTGTGATGATCTTTGCCGAGCCCCGTTTTGCCACCGCCATTATTGACGAGCGTGACCTCGCGGGTTTAGCAGATTGCAATGAAGAGTTGGACAGAATCGTGAATCAGCTACTCGCACGCCGCCCCGACATTCGTCTGTTATTTTTGGTCGGATCGTGCCCATCAGAAGTTATCAAGCTCGACCTATCACGCGCTTCCGCAAGATTGTCGAAGAAGTTTTCGCCTGATGTGCGCGTGCTGAATTATTCCGGCAGCGGAATCGAAACCACGTTCACGCAAGGCGAAGATGCCTGTCTCGCTTCACTTGTTCCTGATTTACCAGCCTCCCCATCTGACGCACCAACAGCATTGATGGTGGTGGGCTCACTTGCCGACGTAGTTGAGGATCAATTCATCCGTTTATTTGCCGCGCTTAACATTGGCCCGGTACGTTTTTTCCCTCCACGCCACGCAACTGATCTTCCACCGGTTGGTGCGAATACACGATATTTATTAGCACAACCTTTCCTGGCCGATACTGCTCGTGCCCTTGAAGAACGCGGCGCAAAACGCATTGACGCACCCTTTCCATTAGGCGTCGAGGGCACCACCGCATGGTTAAAAGCGGCGGCTAATGTTTGGGGCGTATCTGAGGCAACATTTGACACCGCTACCGCCAGCGCACATGAGCGCGCCACTCGCGCGGTAGCTCGCTACCGCGAAGAATTATCCGGCAAACGCGTATTTTTCTTTCCTGATTCGCAACTGGAAATTCCACTCGCACGCTTCTTGGCACGAGAGCTTGGTGTTGAATTAGTTGAAGTCGGCACACCGTTTTTGCACAAACAACACCTTGCACGTGAACTCGAATTATTGCCCAAAGGAGTACAACTTTCAGAAGGTCAGCACGTTGAAAATCAACTTGATCGTTGCCGCGCTGCCAAGCCTGATTTGGTCGTGTGCGGACTCGGTCTCGCCAACCCACTCGAAGCCGAAGGCATGACGACTAAATGGTCAATCGAATTGGTGTTTACGCCGATTCAAGGCTACGACCAAGCCGCCGATTTGGCTGAGCTTTTTGCGCGCCCCTTGGTGCGTCGCATGCGTTTGGTGGCCTGATATGCAACTAACCATCTGGACATACGAAGGCCCGCCACATGTTGGTGCGATGCGTGTCGCAACCGCGATGGAGGGACTGCATTACGTCCTGCACGCCCCGCAAGGCGACACCTATGCCGACCTGCTGTTCACCATGATTGAGCGCAACGGCAAACGTCCTCCAGTGACCTACACAACATTTCAGGCGCGTGATTTAGGCAGCGATACGGCTGAACTTTTCAAAACTGCCGCGCGTGATGCTTACCTGCGCTTTAAGCCGCAAGCGATGATCGTGGGCGCATCATGCACCGCCGAATTGATTCAGGATGATCCGGGCGGTTTGTCGAAAGCGCTCAACTTGCCGATTCCCGTTATCCCGCTTGAATTGCCCTCGTATCAACGCAAGGAAAATTACGGCGCATCTGAAACGTTTTATCAAATAGTACGCGCACTCGCGAGCCCATCTGCACGCGTACCAAGAGCCGAAGGCAAGCGTCCGCGCTGCAATTTACTCGGCCCCACCGCCCTCGGTTTCCGCCATCGCGATGATGTGCGTGAGATTACCCAACTGCTGAACCAGCTGGGTATCGATATCAACGTGGTTGCCCCGCTCGGTGCCACACCTGCTGATATCACACGTTTGGGTGAGGCTGAATTCAATGTGGTGATGTATCCCGAAACGGCCTCGCAAGCCGCACAGTGGTTGACGCGCACCTTCGCTCAGCCCGCTACAAAAATAGTGCCCATCGGCGTGGGTGCCACGCGTGACTTTATTGCCGAAGTAGCCAAGCTTGTGAATGTAGATACAAGTACCGTGTTGAACGGCGCACCATCGCGCGCCACCTGGTACGCGAAATCAGTGGATTCCACCTACCTCACCAGCAAACGCGTGTTTGTATTTGGCGATGCCACGCATGCCGTCGCTGCGGCCAGAATCGCCAAAGAAGAAATGGGGTTTACCGTGGTCGGCATCGGCACTTACAGCCGTGAATTCGCACGCGAAGTGCGCGAAGCCGCAAAAATTTATGGTGTTGAGGCGCTCATTACCGACGACTATCTGGAAGTCGAAGCGAAGGTTGCTGAACTGCAACCTGAGCTGGTTCTCGGCACGCAAATGGAGCGCCACATTGCGAAACGTTTTGGTGTGCCCTGCGCGGTGATTTCTGCACCGGTGCATGTGCAGGATTTCCCCGCACGCTATTCCCCGCAGATGGGTTTTGAGGGCGCGAGCGTGTTGTTCGACACATGGGTTCATCCGCTGATGATGGGCCTGGAAGAGCATTTGATCGGCATGTTCCGTGGCGATAACGAGTTCCACGCCGATGCGGCACCGTCACATTTGGGTGGGGCAAATAAGCCGATGCAAAACACAACACCTGTGCCTATTACGACAACCGCACCCATGGGTGCCAGCGCTACCGCACCAGCAGCGGCAAATGTCGCCAGCTGGGCAACAGAAGCTGAAAAAGAGCTAAACAAAATTCCGTTTTTTGTTCGCGGCAAAGCGCGTCGCAACACCGAGCGTTTTGCCAATGAACGCGGCGTATCGACGATCACTGTGGAGACACTGTATGACGCAAAAGCACATTTCAGTCGCTGAAATCGCCCCCATGCGGGTGGTGATCGTGACGATGGATACACATCTGGCAAGTGCCACCGCCCGTGCCCGCGCCGCGCTTTCGCGAGACATTCCCGGCTTGTCATTGAAGGTCCATGCCGCGTCTGAATATGCGGCTGATCCGGTCGCACTTGAACGTTGCCTCGCCGATATTGCCGTAGGCGACATCATCATCGCGTCTATGTTATTCATGGAAGATCATTTCCTCCCCGTATTACCCGCACTCGCCGCGCGCCGTGACCAATGCGATGCGATGGTCTGCGCAATGTCCGCATCTGAAGTCATGAAAATGACGCGTATCGGCAAATTCAAAATGGATGGCACCGCGACCGGCCCGATGGCGTTGTTAAAGCGGCTTCGCGGCAACACCAAAAAGCGCGGCCAAGGCACCGCTGGTGAAGCACAGATGAAAATGCTGCGCCGTCTGCCAAAAATACTTCGCTTTATTCCCGGCACGGCACAAGATGTGCGCGCATATTTTTTGACTTTGCAATACTGGCTCGGCGGCTCGGAAGACAATATCGGCAACATGATTCGCCTCTTGGTGGATCGTTATGCCGATGGCGCGCGTCGCCATTTACGCGGGTCGCTGAAGGTCGCGGCACCGGTCGAATATCCTGAAACGGGCGTTTATCATCCACGCATGAAAGGTCGCATTGCCGATCATGCGAACGCCTTGCCACTGCCAACGATCAAGGGTGTCACCAGCGGCACTGTCGGCATTTTGATGATGCGCTCGTACATGCTGGCGGGCAACGCCGATCACTATGATGGCGTGATTGATGCTCTGGAAGCGCGCGGCTTGAAAGTGATCCCCGCCTTTGCCACGGGGCTGGATTCACGTCCGGCGATTGAGAAATTCTTTTTTAAAGATGGCCGTGTTGTCGTCGATGCGGTCGTCTCGCTCACCGGATTTTCGCTCGTCGGTGGCCCTGCCTACAATGATTCAAAAGCGGCCGAAGAAATTCTGGCTCGCCTGGATGTGCCGTATATCGCCGCACATGTGGTGGAATTCCAGACGCTCGAAACATGGGGCGCATCCGAACGCGGTTTGATGCCTGTTGAAAACACCATCATGGTTGCCATACCTGAGCTGGATGGCGCGACATCACCGACAGTATTCGGTGGCAGATCAAATGCCAACGGTGCGGCCTGTAATGGTTGCCATCGCAATTGCACATTTAAAGCGAATGAAACAGGCCGTGACATGCATCGCTGTATTGAGCGCGCCGAAATGATCGCAGCACGTGTCGAGAAATTAATTGCGTTGCGCAAAGCAGAACGCGCAAACCGCAAAGTCGCCATCGTGCTGTTTAACTTTCCACCGAATGCAGGCAACACTGGCACCGCAGCTTACCTTGCTGTATTCGAATCGCTATTCAACACACTCACGTCGATGAAAGCTGAAGGCTATTCGGTCAATGTGCCCGCATCAGTTGATGATTTGCGTAAATCGATTGTCAATGGCAATGCCGAGCAATACGGCGCATTCGCCAACGTACACACGAAGATTTCCGCCAACGATCATGTGAAACGTGAACGCTATCTAAAGCAAATCGAAGCACAATGGGGACCCGCGCCGGGCAAACAACAAAGCGACGGCAGCTCAATTTTCGTGATTGGCGAACGCTTCGGCAATGTGTTCGTGGGCGTGCAACCGTCGATGGGTTACGAGGGCGATCCGATGCGCTTGTTGTACGAAAAAGGGTTCGCGCCGACTCACGCGTTCTCGGCGTTTTATCGTTGGCTGCGCGAAGATTTTGGCGCACATGCGGTACTGCATTTCGGCACCCACGGCGCGCTGGAATTCATGCCCGGCAAGCAGGCAGGCATGTCGGGCGATTGCTGGCCAGATCGCATGATTGCAGATCTGCCACATCTGTATTTGTATGCGTCGAATAATCCCAGCGAAGGTGCGATCGCGAAACGTCGCGCAGGTGCGACACTTATCAGCTACATGACGCCACCGGTTGCACAGGCAGGCCTGTACGCGGGCCTGGCCGATTTAAAGGCCAGCATCGAGCGCTGGCGCGGTCTTTCACCACAATCGAGCAGCGAACAGGAGTTTCTTGCCGAGTTAATTCAAGCGCAAGCGGCGAGAATTGATCTTGCGGCCACTGAACCGCTTTGGGGCGTTGAGGCGATTGCCAATATCGAAAAACTGAATGCGCAAATGCTTGAGCTCGAATACACCTTGATTCCGCATGGTCTACATGTGGTTGGTGGTTTGCCGTCGTTTCAGGAACGCGTGGATTCGCTCATGTCGATTTCGATGGCGTCGCACGAACTTGATCTGCCCAAAGCCAGTGCAGAAATGCTGGTGATGGGTGCCACTGCCGAAGAAGCCTTTACCGCTACTAATTTGCCCCGCAGCGAGGCGCTGATCGCCACCCTCGTGAAGCTGGGCACCACAGATAAATTGCTCAGCGGCAATCACGAGATGATCGCGTTAATGCGCGCACTGGATGGTCGCTTTATCCGTCCCGCACCCGGCGGTGACTTGCTGCGCAATGCGGATGTATTGCCCGCCGGTCGCAACATCCACGGCTTCGACCCGTTCCGCATTCCAAGCACATTTGCAGTTCTTGATGGCGCACGTCAGGCCGCACGCTTACTCGCCAAACACATGGACGACGGCAACGACTTCCCGGAAAGCATCGCGGTGGTATTGTGGGGCACAGACAATTTGAAAACCGAAGGCGGCCCCATTGGGCAAGTGCTGGCGCTCATAGGCGCCAAGCCGCGCTTCGACAGCTATGGGCGCATCGCCGGTGCATCGCTAATTCCGCTGGAAGAGTTGGGCCGTCCGCGTGTTGATGTGATCGTGACCCTGTCCGGCATTTTCCGTGATCTCTTGCCGCTGCAAATTAAATTGCTCGCCGAAGCATCGTTTATAGCTGCAAGCGCTGATGAGCCGTTGGATCGTAATTTTATTCGCAAACATGCGCTGGCGTATCAAGCTGAACATAAATGCGATTTAGAAACCGCATCACTTCGCGTATTCGGCAACGCCGATGGCGCATATGGTTCCAACGTCAATCATCTAGTTGAAAACAGCCGCTGGGATAATGAAGACGAGCTCGCCGAAACCTACACGCGCCGCAAGAGCTTCGCATTTGGCCGCGCGGGCATTGCCGTACCGCAAACTGAATTGCTGCAAAGCGTATTGGCCGGTGTTGATCTGGCGTACCAAAATCTTGATTCAGTCGAGTTGGGCGTGACTACGGTTGATAATTATTTCGACACACTCGGCGGTATTAGCCGCGCCGTGAAGCGCGCCAAAGGACCGAGTGCTAAAACCGCTCCCGTCTACATTGGTGACCAAACCGCAAGCGAAGGCACCGTGCGCACCCTGCAGGAACAAGTTGCGCTCGAAACCCGTACGCGGATGCTGAATCCAAAGTGGTATGAAGGCATGTTGAAACACGGCTATGAGGGTGTGCGCCAGATCGAGGTTCATGTGACCAATACGATGGGCTGGTCGGCCACCACCGGGCAAGTAGCACCATGGGTTTATCAGCACCTCACCGAAACATTTATGCTTGATCCCGAAATGCGCAAACGTCTCGCTGATCTTAACCCCACCGCATCAGCAAAAGTTGCCAATCGTTTACTCGAAGCGCAGCGCCGCAACTACTGGTCGCCTGACGCCGCCACGCTAGATGCGTTGCGCCGTGCAGGTGAGGAGCTTGAAGATCGTCTTGAAGGCATTTACGAAACCAGCAACGTGGAGTCGTTTCCTGTCCGCGTTCACGCAGCATCTACTGATAAAACAGCAACCAATCAAAAGGCCGTCGCATGACCACCGCCACCGTTCCATTTGCAGACATCAAGCGCGCCACCAAAGCGGCGGGCAAGCCCACCGACGGCGAAGGCAGCGTGCAGGTACAGCTTGACCCGAATATAAAAATTGGCAATGCCAAAGTTTTTGCGATTTACGGCAAAGGCGGCATTGGCAAAAGCACCACCTCATCTAATTTATCGGTCGCGTTTTCAAAGCTCGGCAAACGCGTGCTGCAAATTGGCTGCGACCCAAAACACGATTCGACTTTCACACTCACCAAACGCTTGGTGCCCACCGTGATTGACGTGCTGGAAACAGTTGATTTCCACGCCGAAGAATTGCGCCTGGAAGACTTTGTATTTGAAGGCTACAACGGCGTGATGTGCGTTGAAGCAGGTGGGCCGCCCGCAGGCACCGGCTGCGGCGGTTATGTCGTGGGCCAGACCGTCAAACTGCTCAAAGAACATCATCTGCTGGAAGATACTGATGTGGTGATTTTTGATGTGCTGGGTGACGTAGTATGCGGTGGTTTTGCCGCACCCTTGCAGCATGCGGATCGTGCGCTGATTGTCACCGCCAACGATTTTGATTCGATCTTCGCGATGAATCGCATTGTGGCTGCGATTCACGCGAAATCGAAAAATTACAATGTGCGTTTGGGCGGCGTGATTGCGAATCGCAGCGACGCAACGGATCAAATCGATAAATTCAATGAGCGTGTCGGCCTGAAAACCATGGCGCAGTTTGGCAATCTCGATGTATTTCGTCGCAGCCGTTTGAAAAAATCCACACTGTTTGAAATGGAAGAAACGCCTGAGTTGTTGGCCGTCCAAAAAGAATACATGCGTCTCGCGGCATCGCTGTGGGCGGGCACTGAACCGCTCACGTTCGAGCCGATGAAAGATCGCGATATTTTTGATTTGCTGGGGTTCGATTGATGGCTGTGACCAACTATCAATCCAGGCGCGGCGAGATCGAAACATACTTTGATCGCACTGCTGTTGATGCGTGGGCAAAATTAACCTCGACCGCACCGGTCGGTCGTATTCGCACCACCGTACGAGCCGGGCGTGACCAGATGCGCGCGACACTCATGGGCTGGCTGCCACAAGACTTGCGTGGCGCACGCGTCCTCGACGCTGGGTGCGGCACGGGAGCACTTTCTGTCCTGACAGCCGCACGGGGAGCCGAGGTTGTCGCGATTGATCTCTCGCCTACACTCGTGAAACTCGCTGAAGAACGCATGCCCTCATCATCAGAATTAAACGGTGGCAGCATTCGTTTCATGTCGGGCGACATGCTTGACCCGAAGCTCGGTAAATTCGATTATGTGGTGTGCATGGATTCAGTGATTCACTATTCCGATGTTGACGCCGTGAAAGTTTTGTCGGGCCTGGCGGAGCGCACGCAACACGCGATTCTGTTTACGTTCGCACCAAAGACGCCGCTCTTGGCCACGATGCGCGCCGTCGGCCGCCTGCTTCCACGCAGCAATCGTGCGCCGTGGATTGAACCGGTCAGCGTGAATAAACTTTATCGGCTGCTGGGAAAAGATGCTGTGCTGCAAAACTGGAACCCCTCGCGAACGCACCGCGTATCGAGCGGATTTTATACATCGCAAGCCATGGAGTTATCGCACTCATGAAGCGCGGTGCGCATAAATTCGTGAATCCATTCAGCCGACAATTTGCGACCGAATGGACGCGCATCAGCCCGCGCTTTTTGCCGTTTGCCGATGCGGCCACGGCGGAGCTTCCGCTAGGTCGCTTGCTGCGCTTGTCGTTGTTTCAGGTCTCTGTTGGCATGGCGACAGCGCTGCTCGTTGGCACGCTGAATCGGGTAATGATTGTTGAAATGGGCGTGGCCGCGTGGCTGGTATCGTTGATGGTGGCGCTGCCGCTTTTGTTTGCGCCGTTTCGCGCGCTGGTCGGTTTTAAATCAGATACGCATCGCTCTGCATTGGGCTGGAAACGCGTGCCTTATATCTGGATCGGCACGTTGCTGCAATTCGGTGGCCTTGCCATCATGCCGTTCGCGCTAATTTTATTATCGGGCGACACCACCGGCCCCATGTGGATTGGTCACGCCGGAGCGGCACTGGCTTTCTTGCTGGTGGGCGCAGGCGTACAAACCACGCAGACCGCAGGCCTGGCTCTGGCAACCGACTTAGCCCCTGAAGAATCGCGCCCACGCGTAGTGGCGCTGATGTATGTGATGCTGTTGGTTGGCATGGTGGCAAGCGGTTTTATTTTTGGCATGTTGCTGGAAAATTTTACCCAGCTTCGTTTGATCAAAGTGGTGCAAGGTGCGGCGGCGGTGACCGGCATCCTCAACTTGATCGCATTGTGGAAGCAGGAACCGCGTAGGCCTGCCGCGACCGCAGCGAATGTGCCACGGCCAAAATTTAACGCAACATGGCGCGACTTTATCGCGCAAAAAGGTGCGCGCCGATTTTTGGTGGCGCTGGGCTTAGGCACCGCTGCGTTCAACATGCAGGACATTATTCTTGAACCTTACGGTGGAGAAATTTTGGGGCTCGGTGTGGGCGCGACCACCACATTAACCGCCATGATGGCGATGGGCGCGCTGGTTGCATTCGCCATGGCCGCGCGCTGGCTACAAAAAGGCGGCGATCCTTATCGCGTGGCGGGCTTTGGTGTGCTGCTGGGTGCGCTCGCATTTGCCGCAGTCATGTTTGCCTATCCGCTCGATTCCACGATCATGTTCCGCATCGGCGTGACGCTGATTGGTTTTGGCGGCGGCTTGTTTTCAGTGGGCACCTTAACGGCCGCGATGGGGCTTGAAAATTCGGGGCGCACCGGTCTCGCATTGGGCGCATGGGGTGCGGTGCAGGCATGTGCCGCAGGCGCTGCAATTGCGGCAGGTGGCGCGCTGCGCGATGTGATTTCAGCCTTCGCCACGCAGGGCGCGTTTGGCGAGGCGCTGATTGGCCCTGCCACAGGTTACGGTGCGGTCTATCTGATTGAAATTATTTTGCTGTTTGCAACACTCGCCATCATCGGGCCGTTGGTGCGCAACCGCGCCACGCCACAAAACCCGATTCCACCAAAATTCGGCCTGACCGAATTTCCAGGTTAAGTTTTTTAAAGAGGAGAACAAGTATGGGAACAGGTGCAATTACCAGCTACATTGATTTAGCGCAGCTCGCCCTTTATGCCTTCTGGATTTTTTTCTTTGGGCTCGTTATTTATTTACAGCGTGAAGGCCAGCGCGAAGGTTATCCATTGGAAGCCGAGCGTGCGGGCGGCCCGAAGAGTGAACTCTTTCCATCGCCCGAACCGAAATCGTTTCTGCTGCACGATGGTCGCACCGTGACCGTGCCGCGTGCCGAAGCAGCATTCACCGGCAATGCGGTGCAATCGGGCGGGGTAAATTCACCACTGGAACCCACTGGTAATCCGCTGCTGGCGGGGGTGGGTCCGGGCTCATATTCAAATCGTGAAGATGT
>JANXWW010000268.1 GCA_025350945.1 Burkholderiales bacterium | reverse complement strand
ATCATGCTGTAGTAAATTTACGATTTTCGGTAAAACTTGTTTAGCCCGCGTAGAACGCGGAAGATGATGATTGATCGTTGCGCAGTCCAAACCACATCCCGCCGATTACAAGTGACGAAAAGTGAAAATTTCTGCCTCTTACGTATAAAGCAGATAGTTTAAAATTCAGGACTAATGATTGCATTGCTCATTTTTTCTAAAGCGACTATCCATATGAATTCAAACGCTTCCACTGCCCTTAATTCGTCACGTCTACGTACAAGTTATTTTTTCCTCGCGCTCATCGTGAGTTTGTTAGCGTTAACAGCAGGCGCGCAAGGTGTCACCGCCGACACCATCGTGATCGGCCAATCCGCCGCACTTTCAGGCCCCGCAGAAGCGCTGGGCAAGGAAATGAAATTGGGTGGTGAAGCGTACTTCAAAGTGGTCAATGATGCGGGCGGCGTCAGTGGTCGCAAAATTAAAATGATTTCTCTCGATGACGGCTACGAGCCTGATCGCGCCAAGGCAAACACGAAAAAATTAATCGAAGAGGAAAAAGTTCTGGCGCTGTTCGGCTATGTGGGAACGCCCACATCAAACGCTGCGCTGCCGTTATTCACCGAAGCCAGGTATCCTTAATTGGCGCGTTTACCGGTGCACAGAGCCTGCGTGAGCCATTTAATCGCGATATCTTTAACGTTCGTGCCAGCTATTTTGACGAGACCGAACGTATTGTTGAAAACCTCGTCGCACAAGGTGTCAAAAACATCGCTGTTTTTTACCAGAACGACGCCTATGGCAAAGCCGGACTCGCCGGGATGGAGCGGGCGGTGAAAAAACGTAACCTGCCTATCGTGGCCCTGGCAACAGTTGAGCGCAACACCGTAAATGTGGGGGATGCGGTCAAGATCATGGTCAAGGCGGATGCCACCGCAATCGTCATGATTAGCGCTTATAAAAGTTGCGCCGCGTTTATTCGTGAAATGCAGATAAATGGAAAATTCCCGCTATTCTGAAATGTAAGTTTCGTCGGCTCAAAAGCGCTGGCGGACGAACTGGGCGAAGCATCGCGTGGCACGCAGATCTCGCAGGTCGTTCCGTTTCCGTGGGCAACCGAATACAAGGTTGTCAGCGAATATCAAAAACTGATTGGCGGCGAAGCGAATTATTCGTTCACCTCGCTTGAAGGCTATATTGCCGCGAAAATTCTTGTTACCGGTTTAAGAAAAGCCGGAAAAAATTTATCACGCAAATCGCTCGTCGATGCACTGGCAAACTCGGACGTAATTGACCTCGGCGGCTTCAAGGTAGACTTCTCGCCCGATAATCATAACGGCTCAAGCTTTGTTGACCTGACTATTATTTCGAAGGGCAATCAGTTTAAGCGCTAGCGTCAGCAGGAGCGCTTCGTCTGTTGGAGAGCAGTAGAAGTTTTACAGTAACGGGGTGCTCGAAGGAAGCCTTAAGACGTGAGTCGTCTCATCACACAATAAAAAAGGGCCGCTTAAATGAGCGTCCCTTTTTTGATTTAGACAAGAACTGACGTATTCCTGGCAACCTTAATACTTCATCTTCAATTCAGATTTTTGGCTTGAAAAATAAGCTGCCAGATCCAAAATGTCCTGCGGCGAAAGAGCTGCAGCGAAGCCATTCATTGAAGCGTTTTTTCGTTTGCCGGATTTGTACTGCTTGAGTGCGGCGGCAAGATAGTCCTGATGTTGTCCACCGATAATCGGGTATTCCGGCAGGATTGGCTTAACGCCCCCTTCGCCATGACAGCTTTTGCATATTGCCGCTTTGGTTTCGCCCGCTTCAACGCTGCCTTTGGCGTGCGCGGCAGAGGCCGCAAACATCGGCAACACGGCCACCAAAATCAACCCTGTAAAAAATTTTCTCATCATTAATTTCCGATTACTGTTCAATTGTTTTTATTTGGCTTTACCGAATGCAGGGTCAGCGTAGTACGCGGCAATATCCCGTATTTCTTTTTCGGTCAGCGCGCTCGCCAGTCCAACCATTGTTTGGTGGTAACGATTGCCTTCACGATAACCCTTTAACGCCGCAACCAGATAAGCTTCGCTTTGGCCGGCGATTTTTGGTACCTGATAAACCTCAGGATACGCTGACTTGGTGCCGGGCATGCCATGACAACCGGAGCAAATCGCAGTCGCCTTCGCCTTTCCTGCATTAGCGTCACCTTTGGCTGCGGGTGCCTGTGCGTTTGCGATGGCAGATAGCATTGAAGAAACGGTTAGAGCAGCGATTAAAAGTTTTTTCATTTTGTAAACAAGAAGGTGAAATGTTGAGACGCAAACTTAAGACGTAGATTTATGCCATTTGTTTGTTCACCCGCACACGTAAATACGCAAAACGTGATGCCCAAACAGATAAAAATAAGACGAACTTTAGCGCATTTGGTCCGGAATAGCGGACTACGAAAAAGCTGAAATTTGCAGGATGCGCCTGATTTTTAAATGGATTTATTAGAAACTCAATAGCAAAATCAAGCACTTGCGAAGTATATCATGACACGCTGAAAACCCCTAGGGGCTTGTTGAAATTCTGCTGCGCTTGGTCATGCGGCGTTGGAAAGGAGCTCAAAATCCTCGTGTATAGCTCACAAACTGCGCCCATACACGCCGGTTTTTCGCACCTTTCCGCCTTGCCTGACCGGCGCTCGCGACGAATTTCAACAAACCCCTAGCAATGCGACAACAAAACTGCTCTTGCACCTTACGAGGTCGAATTAAACGTCAACGTATTCCACACCGCCTTACCGCCGCTCGCCTTGTCAATTCGCGCGATATGCTCGACATGCTGTGCGACTTCTTCCGGACTTGCGCGAACTACTTTCAAAATCGCGGGCCGCTTGGTTGGCCCGCCAGCCTGTGCGCTACCAGCCATGCCCGTGCCCGACGATGGATCAATGCCAATCGCCAAACTATCCTGCCCGCGGGTCATCGCGGTATAAACATCGGCCAGCAATTCTGCATCCATCAAAGCGCCATGGAAAGTGCGCGCGCTGTTATCGACTTCGTAACGCTCGCAGAGCGCATCAAGCGTATTGCGTTTGCCCGGATGCAGCTCGCGCGCCATCGCGAGCGTATCGGTCACGCTACAAATTTTGGTGATCGGCGGCTTCGCGACGCGCCTTAATTCCGCGTTCAAAAAACCCACGTCAAACGGCGCGTTATGAATAATGAGTTCAGCCCCATCAACGTAATTTAAAAACGCGTCGGCAATCGCGGCAAATTTTGGCTCGTGCTCCAGATCCTCCAGCGAGATACCATGCACCTGCGTGGCACCTTCATCGATTTCGCGCTCAGGATGAATGCGCTGGTGAAACGTGTTTTTCGTCAGGCGACGATTAATCATTTCCACACACGCGATCTCGATTATGCGGTGGCCCTGATTCGGATCGAGCCCGGTGGTTTCTGTATCCAGAATAACCTGACGCTTGCTCATACTTTTGCGCCCGATTTCAATATTAATTCCACGCCACGATTTGCCAATTGATCCGCGCGTTCATTTTCCGGATGCCCCGAGTGGCCCTTGACCCAGCGCCAATCGACATCATGCATGGCAACCAATTTATCGAGTGTCTTCCACAGATCATCATTTTTCACCGGCTGCTTCGCGGCGGCTTTCCAGCCCTTTGCCTTCCAGCCGTCGATCCATTCCATCATGCCCTTCATCACATATTGCGAATCGGTATGAATGAGTACCTCGCAAGGCCGCGTGAGCGCTGAGAGCGCCTGAATCACGGCGGTCAACTCCATGCGATTGTTGGTGGTGTTCGGCTCACCGCCGAACAATTCTTTTTCGGTCTCGCCGATCCGC
>JANXWW010000261.1 GCA_025350945.1 Burkholderiales bacterium | reverse complement strand
GGATACGTTGACCCAAGCCCAACTGAATCGAATTCAGCATAAACACAACCACACCCCGCGTAAATGTCTTGGCTTTCTAACCCCTCACGAGGTAGCATTCAAATGCCCACCGCGTGTCGCCTTTCGAACTTGAATCCGGGTAAATGGCTGAAAACGCCCGCTAATAGGTGAATCAATAAAACTGCTGCACTGAGCCACGTGCCACAGCTCAGTGTTTCACAATTCATGCACTCAGCAGGTATCATTGAGTGATGAAAAAAAATCAATCCCTCTCGCCTCTTTGCGATGCTGCGTTCGTGCGCGCTTTTCTGACGATGCTTGCGAGTATTTTGTCTTTGGCCTTACTTTCTTTAAGCTCTTCTGCTATTGCAGCGAGTGCCGATGTGCGCTCTGCGGCAGACATTGCTTTTGAGCAATATGCAGACCGTGCGCTGATCGAAATGTGGCGCACGTTTCCAGAGCAGGGTGTTAGTGTTGGTTACTACAAGCACGCGCAGGAAATGACGGTGCCTGATGCCGCGTCGCGCGCTCGCGCTATTGCGTTCTATGATCGGCAGCTTGCAATGCTGACGAAATTCGATACAGCGCGATTGAGTGCATCGCATCGTGTTGATTTGACGTTGATGCGCAATCAATTCGAAGCGTCGCGCTGGGATGTCACCACCTTCAAAAGCTGGCAGTGGCAACCTTCGCACTACAATATTGGCAACGACTTCGGTTTGCTGCTCAATACCGACTATGCGCCGCTGGAAACGAGGCTGCGGCATGTGATGACGCGGCTGGCAAAAGTATCAGCCTATTACGCCGCCGCGAAAGACAGTATTAACGAACCCACGCGCGAACATACCGAGCTTTCTATATTGCAAAACAAGGGAGCACTGAGTTTATTTGATGATGATTTGGTGAAGCGAGTGAAAGGCTCAAAACTAAGCGCTGCGGAAAAAGCAATGTTTCAATCGCGCGTTGAAAAAGCACGTGAAGCAATCAGTGGTTTCATCGCGCATTTGACAAAATTGACTGAATTAAATACGCAGCTCGCGCCCGGTAATGCACGTAGTTTCCGCATTGGCCGCGAACTTTACGCGAAGAAATTTGCCTACGATATTCAATCCGGTTTCAGCGTGGATGAATTACACAAACGCGCGATTGCGGAAAAAGCATCACTGCACGATGCGATGGAAAAACGCGCTCGTGCGCTCTGGCCAAAGTATATGGACGTAAAGCAAATGCCGGGTGATCGTCTGCTCATGATTCGCGCGGTGATTGATGAGCTGGCGACACGCCATACCAAACGTGATGCGTTTGTTGAAACCGTGCGCAAACAGATTCCGGCTCTTGAAAAATTCGTGCGCGATAAAAATCTGCTCAATCAGGATCGCACGCGTCCGCTTTTGGTGCGCGAGATGCCGCGATACATGCGCGGCGATGGCGCGGGTGCTTCAGTGAGTGCGGCGGGCCCGTATGACCCGAAAGCCAACACGTACTATAACGTCACACCGCTTGACGAAATGAGTGATGCCGAGGCTCAATCCGAGCTGCGCGAATACAACGATTGGACTTTGCAGATATTGAATATTCACGAGGCAATTCCCGGCCATTACACGCAACTGGTACACGCAAATAAATCGAAGAGCCGTATTAAAACAATCTTCGGCAATGGCTCAATGGTGGAAGGCTGGGCTGTCTATGGCGAGCGGATGATGCTCGATGCGGGCTACGGCAATAACGATGACGAGATATGGCTGATGTGGATGAAATGGAATCTGCGCACGGTCGTCAATACGATTCTTGACATCGAAATTCAAACGATGAATATGTCAAAAGAAGCCGCAATTACGATGATGATGCGTGAAGCGTTTCAGGAAGAAGCCGAGGCCACCAATAAATGGAAGCGCGCCACACTCAACCAGGTGCAGCTCACCAGCTACTACAACGGTTATGCTGAAATCACGGCGCTGCGCAATGAGATGCGCGAGATGCAGGGCGATAAATTTTCGGTGAAGGCTTTTAACAATCAGTTTTTATCGTATGGTAGCGCACCGGTGAAATCGATTCGCGAGCTGATGTTGATGAGTAGCCGGTAGCTGGTATTTAGTCTAATCAACCTTTTCGTTAAGCTCCATCAACAGCGTTTTCACATCCGCCATAACGGTCTGCGGATGCAGAAATGTTGATGTGTAAATCTCGCGAATGTTGTGTTCGCGATCAATCAGAAAAACCTTGAGCACGTGGGAAAGTTCCGGATTGAGTTTGCCGTTTGCTTTGCTGAAGCTGTAGCGCACGTCCTGCCCGAAGCCGTCGATCAACGGCAACACCTCTGCTGCCGAGCGGGTGGTGAGAAAATACCAATCCAGTCCTTTTGCATTTTTCAGTCGCCCGCTGCCGTAATGGGCCATCACCTGTGGCGTGTCGCGCTCAGGGTCGAAGCTCAATGTGACGAATCGTACCTTGCCGTTTAACGCAGGAATCGCGAGCATCTGCTTTTTCAAATCATCAAAAACCCGATACGCGCGCGGGCAGCCTTCCGGGTCCGCGCACGTCGTGTAAATGAATCCGAGCAAGGTGATTTTGTCGCCCGTGAATTGCGATAATGGCTGCGCTTTTCCATCCACATTCAGCACTTGTCCATCAGGGGCTGCCATGATGCGATGGAGCTTATAGCTGCCCGGCGCGGGCGGCTGGAAATCCAGTTGCGGCAGCGATTCATGTGCCGGGTGTGCGCCGACGGTGGCCGCGAGGAGCGCCAAGCACAGCGACGCCACGTACAGTAACACCAAAGCGAACGTGCCTTTCATTGTCCGCATACTCATATCGTCTCGCGCCAGTTATTTGCGTGCAAGTTTTTGCGGCTGCTCGGGTGCAAGGTAAGCGGTGCCGGTACGCATTGCGTTCGATCCCAACTTCATGTGATGCGCACGACCCAGTTTTTCAGCGGTAAAGTCCACTTCAAAGGTAGACTTTAATTCCTTTCCGTTCCACGTAAAGCCGCGCAAAAATTGCTCATTGTCAGCACCGCCTTTGTCCCAATTTTCCAGCAGCGATGATGTCACGTAAACGCGTTTGCCATCCCAGCTTTGCGACACCATATTGACCTGCTTGCCGGTGACTTTTTCATACGTTTGCTTCGGCGCTTCGGGATTTGTCAGATCGAAATAGCGCGTCTTGCCATCCATAAATGTATTCACCCACAAGCCCTTTCCGTCGCGCCTGATACTGATATCCACGGGCAGCGGAATTTTTGCCGGGTCGCCAATTGTCGCGACATCCTTGGCCTGCCATTCGCCTTTTTTGTCCTGCTTGACCAGCCAGATTTTTGAGGTGAGGGCGGTCGCGGTAACAGCCCAGCTATCGCCATCATTAAGTGACCAGCGAATCTCCAGCGGCGCACCGGGCACGCTGAATATTTTTTTCGGCTTCATCGCTTTCAAGTCCCACATCACCATCGTGTTGCCAAAAAGTTTCATCGCTTCGGGATCTTTCACCACGTCGCCCAGCGGCCGCATGTAATTCACATAGCCGGTAAAGCTTGAGCTCAGCAACACGTTCTTCCGCGGATTCACCGCAAGATCGTAGCCATAGCCATCGCCACCGTTTTCAGCCGGCATGCTGTAGCTGGTGATGAAATCGCCCTTGTTGTTATAAAGCGCCATGCCCGTCACGCCGCCTTTATCCTTGTTGTTCGACAAGGCCTGCACCAGCATGCGGCCCGGCAGCGCGTAGTACGTGTGCGGGCCAATGAAGCCCGTTTTCTCGGCCATGCTGCTAATGGTTTTTACCAGCGCAGGTTTTGCGGGATCGGTGCCGATATCGAACACAAAAATATCGCTGCCCGCCAAACCACCCGCCCAGATGTAGCGCCGATCATCGGTAAAGCCCATGTGATGCGCCTCTTTACGCGACCCGACCGAAACCGAATTGATGACCTTGCCGTATTTCGCCGATTTCGGATTGACCCCGATGGTGACCAGCTTGTCAAAGCCATCGCCCATTCCCTCGACACCGAGCGTCCAAACGTAGATGTAATCTTCCTGACCTTTGATCAGTTTCGCCATATAGGGCGAGTTGCAAGTTTCATCGGCAAGGGCTGGTGCCGCAAACGCCGCAAGAAACGCGACGAGGATCGCGAAGACAGTAGTCATAACGGCTACGCAGCGATTTGATGTGTGATGCAAGAAAGAAGTGATAGAAGCGAAGGACATGATTTCTCCTTATCGTTGCGGGTCATGAAAAAGAATGTAGAAATATTATGCGCCGTTTAGACAAATGGCGAGAGGGGTGTGAAATATAATGATTTTATAAAACAATTGCCGTTGATCTACCCTATAAAGAATCGCGCACGTGTGGCCAATGTTGTAAAAATGAAAACCCTGATATTACGATTTTGAAGAGGTGCGCAAGGCGATTTGAGGCCAGCTCGAAGGTATTGAGGGTATAAAGCGGAATGCGGCTTGAAGCGCTTGTGAGCAAAGTTCACAATGCGATAGTTAATAATAAACGGTTGTGATTCAGTGATGTTTGGAGGGTGTGAGACTGAGGATTATCAGTCGTGAACTTTAGCAGTCAGCTCAATATCAAGCGCTTTCATCACGGCCAGCATGTTTTTAGACTGTGCAAATATTCTTGATATATTTTTCGTATAATTTATATTATGTTAAATTGTAAAAATATACGTAATCAATTAGTTATAATCTACTTCTATAATTAACTTTAATTAAACTAATCGCCCTCCATGCTCACCTATCCCTGCGAAAACCCGCCCAACCATGGCGAATCTATTGAAGTGGCACCCGGCGTATTCTGGATTCGCATGCCGCTGCCATTTGCGCTGGATCACATCAATCTCTGGTTGTTGCGCGACCGCAAAGACGGTGTAGATGGCTGGACGATTGTGGATACGGGTTATGGCTCGGATGAAACGCATGCGCTGTGGGAGCGTCACTTTGCTGAAACCATGCAATCGAAGCCCGTCCACCGAATTATCGTCACCCACTATCACCCAGACCATGTGGGATGTGCCAATTGGTTGCATGAGCATACCGGCGCGCCGTTGTGGATGACCGCGACAGAGTTTATGTCAGCCCATGCGGCGGCAGATGATGCGGCGGGGTTTGATCGTGATAACAGCGCGCAATTGTTTATTGCGCATGGCTTAGCCCGCGCCCGCCCTGATTACGCGGCGGCGCAAGCAACGCGCACTGCCGCATTCAAGAAAGGCGTTGCCAAGGTGCCGCGCCAATTTGTGCGAATCATGGATGGTGATGAAATTCGAATTGGTGCGCGCGTATGGCATGTCAAAACCGTGTTTGGCCATGCGCCTGAGCATGCGGTGCTGTTTAGCGCGGGTGACGAAAATACCGATCAAATATTGATCTCCGGCGATCAAGTGTTACCGCGCATCAGCACCAATGTGGGCGTGTGGGGAAATCAGCCAGAGGCGAATCCGTTGAAGCAGTTTTTAGACAGTTTCGACAAGTTTAAAAACATGCCAGAAACCACACAGGTGCTGCCGTCGCATGGACGCGTCTTCACAGGTTTGCACGAGCGAATTGCCGAATATAAATTGCATCATCAGGAGCGTCTGGCCGAGCTCTCCGCCGCAATTATGGAGCCCAAATCGGCAGCGGAAGTGCTCGGCGTTTTGTTCAAGCGCCCGCTCGATAATCATCAATTAATTTTTGCGATTGGTGAAGCGATTGCACACCTGCATTACCTTTGGTATCGCGGTGAAGCGACACGCACGCAGGATGCGGACGGGGTGTATTTATTTCAGCGGGTGGGGATGAAACACTAACACTGGCGCGGCTTTCAAGCCACTATCGCCGATAAAAGAGTTTAGTCTTCGGGAGCCGCTTGCGCGGGCAGCGTGACGGAGAATGTGGTGCCATGATCGGTTGATTCGACTAAGGTCACATTCGAATCATGATTACCGTACTTGGCCACTTGGCTCTTTATGCCAATTGTGCCGTTGTGGCGCGTCACCACGGTCTTGACAAACACCAGTCCTAACCCGATGCCCTCCTCTTCTGGCTGCCCTTCTTCGTGCAGGCGCACGAAGCGTGTGAAAAGTTTGGACATATTGGCCTCGGAGATACCATAGCCTTGGTCAGCCACATCAATGATCCAGCTCTTTTCTTGGCGCCGCAAACTGCATGTGACCGTTGTCTTCGACGGGCTATATTTGATGGCGTTGGACAACAAATTCATTAACACTCGTGTGAGCAAATCACGATCACCTGCGATCCACGCTTCTTCATCGTCAGGCGTATTTGATTTAACTGAAATCTGTTTGGCCGATGCCAGCGACCATGCTTCTTCCACTGCATCTTGCAACAAGCTCGAGAGCTCAAGCGGCGCAAAATCCTGCGGCTTGGATCGTTCCGCTTTCGCTAAA
This sequence comes from Burkholderiales bacterium, assembly GCA_025350945.1. Lineage (GTDB taxonomy): Bacteria > Pseudomonadota > Gammaproteobacteria > Burkholderiales > Usitatibacteraceae > UKL13-2. The sequence continues at coordinate 2,367 of JANXWW010000261.1, read as the reverse complement.
CGCAAAAAATCATCAGCCAGATTGAGCGTGCGTTTTGCGTAGCGATCAATGCGTTCCATCAGCCTTTCATGCGTCATGCTCTCAGGGTCATCGCGCTGCATTTCAAGCAGTGTAATGATTGATGCCTGCGGTGAGCGCATATCGTGCGATAAAAAACGCAATGCTTCATCACGTCGCCGCTCGGATTCACGCAGTGGCGAAATATCGGTTAGCGTGAGAATGGTGCCGGTATGCACGCCAGTGTGCGACATTGACGGCGCGATTTGCACGAGGAACTCCTGGTCGTCTGCACCCTCGCCCGTCATCCTTGCTTCGATAGAAATACTGCGACTGTTGTCCGATGCGTCCGCCCATAATTCACGCCACGTTTTATCGCTGTCGTGTCTGAAATTTTGCATCAGATCAAATACATCGCGGCCTTCGAGTGGTTGCTCAATTTCCGTATCTTTTGCATGCTGAGCAGCAAGCAGCCGATCTGCGCTTGAGTTCGCCAGCATGACGCGGCCATTGAAATCTGTGACCAGCGCGGCCTCCGGCAAACTCTCCAGGCTGTCAGCAACAAACCGGTTCAAATTTCGCAATCGTTGTGTCGCATCGCGTACGGAGGCAATGCGCTGCTCCACCACATCCGGCATGAATGCAGTGGACACGAACTGCGGCAAGAACCGCTGTGCGGCCTCAGGCGAAACCACACTACGCTCCGACTGTAAGCGCGTCAGCTCTTCATCAAAATAACGTTGTGTGGCCTGAAGCTTGCGCCAGCTCCACAACGGATACGCCAGAACCATCGCCATAAAGGCGACCACCGGCGAAATCCATAGCTGCCCCAAACGAAACAGCAATGCCGAGCCAACAATCACCACTGCGCATGAGCACACGGTCAGGATGATGGATTGCGAAGGCGACAACCATAAAAACGCGGCGAGCAATCCGAATACAAAAATAAGCGAGATCGTCGCCGTTGTCACAAACGATGCAACCTGTATGTCAATGCCCTCGCGGAGCCCTTGAATCACATTCGCATGAATTTCCACACCCGGCATGGCGCGTGCCTCGTGCGGCTGGCCTGAGGCGGTGATGGAGGCGTCGCCCGACAGCGGTGTGGGAAATTCATCGCCGCTGCTGGGAGCCGTCATGCCCACTAGGATAATTTTATTTTTTAGCGCTTCAATGGGCACATCGCCGCGCAATATATCGATGTAAGACACGTGTTTAAAATGTCGCGAACCACCGGCAAACGGAATTTGATATTCTCGTTCAGACGACCACACAGCGGAATCGCTGAGGAGAGGATTGGCAACTCGGTCTCGCGGCACGGCGATATTTGCCACACGGTCGGGTTCGGCTACTTCGAGTGCTGCGACCGCGAGTAAATCATGACGCGGCGCACGAAATCCGGCGCGCAGAAATGTTCTCCTCACGACGCCATCAGAATCAAATGTTGCACTGATGTGTCCCAACCGTACTGCGGCAGTTGCCAGCAGTGGCGTCGGTAGCGAATCGCCAACTGTGCCTCCCTCATTGATTTTTTGATTGAGCGGCAGCACCACTTTGGCATTCGCACGGATCGCCTCGGCGAGCAGCGTATCTTGTTTGTCCGACTCACTGAGGACGATATCCAGGGCAACCGCCTTGACATCGGCCTGGCTTAGTTTTTCCAGCAATTTTGCGTGAATCACGCGAGGCCACGGCCAGCGTCCCAGTTGTTGCATGCTGTCATCATCAATGCCGATGATGACAATATCAGGTTGCGCAGGACGCTTCCACAGCGACAACGCCTGATCGTAGGCCGTCTGCTCAATGCGTGAAAACCATTCACCGCGCAAAGAAAACAGCATGAACATGGATAGCAGCAAGGCAATTACCAGCCACTCGCGAAGTACTGGGTGACGCCATAGCTTAGGTGCAGCTGGCGATTGAGCTTGCTCCATGCGTGCTTACTTGTGAGTCCTTCTAACGCGGTGTCAAGTTGAGCGGCGACGTGTAAACATCGATATTGCGAGTCGCGCTCCATGGGGTCAGCGCTTCAGCAATCTGATTTTCACCCGCCAGTCGAATGGCGCGAACGCGGGTGAAATAAAAACCTTTCCTCAGATCATCAACGGTAAAGAGATTGCCATTCACTTGCTTGGTCAGAACAATATCGTGAAACCACTCATCACGCGCTATTTGCAACTGATATAGCAGCGCTGCATTACCCGCCCAGGTGAATGTTGCGCGCGCGCCATCGACTCGCGGCGGATCAAACGGCACAGGCGCGCCGATCACGATCAAACTTTGCGTCGCGGAAAAAACGCCGATGGAGCCGCCCTGCTCGATTGCCGCAACACGCCAAAAATAGTTGCCGAACGGGAGCGCTTTGACAGG
>JANXWW010000220.1 GCA_025350945.1 Burkholderiales bacterium | reverse complement strand
CACATTAATGTGCCGAAAAGCCCGCCAATTCTGGGGTTTTATTTTTTTTATCGCTTTTTACAGACGAATCGTGCAGCAAGTTAACAAAAATTATCCGCCCGATGTTTGCGACAGATCTTTTACGAATGCTTCGAACTGTTTTTTGTTGAGCATGCCTGCTTTGCTTTCGTCGTATTTATCAAACATCGTTTCCATTTTTTTCATGAGATCGTTTTTCGATGTCATGTAGCCCAAACCGCCGTCGCTTTTTTGCAATTCCATAATGAAAGCTAGGGCCTTTTTCGAATCGACCATGCCTTCCTTGTTTGCGGGCATTTTTGCCAGCATCGCTTCGGCACGCTTCATCAGTTCTGCTTTCGAGATCATGCCATCTTTATTTTCGTCGCACATTTTGACGAAGCGTTGGATGTCTTCCTGCGAAGAGTCGGCAAATGCGGGTGCTGTGATACCCACCAAGGCGGTAGCGATCGCGGCCATGAGGACGCGGCTAAATCTGGTTTTATTCATGTTAAAAACTCCTTCAATCAATAGTGGATTAACGCTTGATGAACATGAAAACAATGTGTGTTTTGCTGTTCAAAAATGCGGCTTGCACGGATTGGTCGAAAGCTGAAAACGCGCCTTACAGAAATTTATGTGCGATTGCTTTTTTGTTTTACAAATCGCGCGCGACGGCAAAGCGCTTGGCCATCTCGGCAAGCACACCAAGCTGTCCATCAAAATTGCGGCAGTAAAGGCAAATGGCGAGATGATTTTTGAGCTGCAATTCTTCCTCGTCCGTGAGCGGCCGATCTCGTTTGACACTCAATAATCGCGACACTTCTTTACAGGACATAGCGTGAACGTTTTTCATTGAGAAAACCACGACCGATCCAAGCATTCACGTAGCGATAATCTGGCACGGTGCAAAATCACCCAACAGTTAGACGATGAAATGGTCTCGGCCTTACAAATATTTTCTGTTTCTTCGCCCAATACTTCGCGTTGAAAAAATACCCGCGCTGTGACAGCAGGCAATTTATCCATGCACCGCTCAAAAGCTGCAAAAAATGCTTTTTGCGATGCCGCATCTTCAGGTGCTGCCCACGATGACATCGGAGAAGCCCAGTGCCCGGTTTCATCAAACATACGGTCAAACCAGCCGGTATCGTTGTCCTCTGATTCAGTCGGCGGCTGCACAAACCGTTCACGTTCGGTACGGCGCGACGCTGAAAATCAATGATTTTAAATTTCAGGATTGAGGTCAGCCAGGTGCGAAGCGTTGAGCCACCGGCGAAGCTGTCACACCCATCGAGTGCTGCCAAAAGTGCTTCCTGCACCACTTCTTCGGCTGCGTCTGCCTCCCGCAGCCGTGCGGTGGCAAAGCGAATCAGGTAGCCGCGATGGGATTCGATGTCGACGAACAATGTGGCCTTATTATCGGAAAGAGAAGTCATGATTTGGTATCAATTTATCAATGCAATTTCTTCGGCGGTTTTTTTTCAGCAGCCATTTTGCCGAGCGGTGGCCGGGTGCGCAGCGACAAAAAATATTTGTAAATATCAACGGTAAGCAGCGGCAAATCTTCGCGGCACTCGATCATTAAATCCGCCATGTCGCGCGGCTTGATTTGCTTTAATGCTTTCGGCTCGATTTCACCAGCCAGCAAACTGATCGGAAACAGCAATTCGTTGATCTCTTCCTCCTCGCCCGCCTCGTCCCATGGTACGGGCGAGAATTCAACGCCGTCCAAATAAGCGAGGCACCACGTTTCATAATCAAAATCATCTTCGGCTGCGCCGTCGTCGCGATGCAGCAGCATGCCGAGTGCTTCGCCCGCCACCAAATCGGCGACAATTTCGTTGTAAAACCGCATGAGGAAATTCGTCACTTCCGTTGCCTGCGCGGCGGTTTCGTATTTTGGATTGCCGAGTATTGCGGGCATCCATTGCGATGGCGTGACTAATACCGGCCCGCTGATCACGGCGCACAAAAAGCCCTGAATTTCATCGAGCCCCATCGCCTGCTTTGAAAAAATGGGCGAGGCGAGAAGAGCTTCGAGATGTGTAATTTCGTCGTCGGTGAGCGGGATGTTTGGGGTGGTGGTCATGATGGTTTTATGGAGTTTATTTAATCTTTAGTTATTGAGCGAGGTTGCGCCATTACGAAAACGACTCATCCGCCGCCAAATACCGCCACTTGCCCGCTGGTAAATTTCCCAGTGGAATCATGCCGATGCGGGTTCGTTTTAAGCCGACCACATTCAATCCCACCAGCTCGCACATGCGGCGTATTTGGCGTTTTTTGCCTTCGCGCAAAACAAAGCGCAATTGGTCTTCGTTCTGCCAAGATACCTTTGCCGGTCGCAGCACTTCACCATCGAGCGACAAGCCGTGATTCAATAATTTCAAATCGGCTTCGCTTAATGTGCCTTCGACTCTGACCAAGTATTCTTTTTCAACCGCTGAATTATCGCCAATCAATTGCTTTGCCACGCGGCCATCCTGCGTGAAGACAATCAGGCCTACCGAATCAATATCGAGTCGTCCTGCGGGTGCCAAACCTTTTGCCTGCATGGGATGAAATTTAATCGCCGTCGGATCATCTTCCCAGCGATTTTCCTCGGTAAATAAAACGGATGCAGGTTGATGACCATCTTCAGCCTGACCGGAAACATAGCCGACCGGCTTGTTCAGCAAAATGGTTACGCGCCGCTCCTGCTCTTCAGATGCCGCAGGATGCACTGCAATTTCCACCTCCGGCATTACGCGCGAACCGAGTTCGTTGACGATCACGCCATCGACTTTTACCCAGCTTTTTGCGATCCATTCGTCGGCCTCGCGGCGCGAACAAATGCCACGATTCGACATCAATTTTGACAGCCGAATTGAGCCATCATCAGGTGGGCCTTGATTGGGCGGGGCAG
>JANXWW010000195.1 GCA_025350945.1 Burkholderiales bacterium | reverse complement strand
GCGCTTGACCCCGAAACTGCACAACGGTTTGTACAGTCGCTTCGCGCAACGATTGCAGAGGCGGCATCTCCGCGCCTGGTACTCCTTACAGCCATGGACATTCGTCGCTATGTGCGCAAACTGATCGAAGTTGAATTTTCCACGTTGCCGGTGGTGGCTTATGGCGAGCTGGAATCCGATGTTCGTGTGGAGCCTGTTGGCAATGTATTTCTGTAGCTCTTTTTCATAACAAGTCATGGTCCAGGATTTTTTTTCTTCAAAACATCTGACTTCAAAAACACATCGTATTTATAACTATCCAATCTAAAAATCTCATATGAACACTATAAAAATTAAATTTCTTTTTTTAATTGCCCTATGCGCTTTGTTGCTGGGAACTTTGTCTTTGCATGCAAACGCGGCGAGCCTGCGTTTGAGTGAAACACCTATTCCCATCAAATCTACAGACAATTACGAACTACGTGACCTGTTAACAGATCTGCTGTCCAGGGATGGCGTGGTCGCTGTGATTGGTGATGAAGTAAAAGGCAAGTTCACTCAGTCAGGTCGATTCAAACCCAAAGACTTGTTTGACCGCGTGATGCGCGAATACTCCTTGCTACCTTATTACGACGGCAGCGTGGTTTATATCGTCAATGCGTCGTCCGTTCGCACGCAATCATTTCCAATTAATCCTCAGCTAACGGGTCGCGTCATTTCTACGATTTCATCAATGGGTATTCTTGACTCGAGAAATACCTTGCGTGCCAATAACCGCGATGGCGTGTTATTCGTTACTGGTGCTCCGCAGTTTATTCAGGAAGTTGCAGGAATTGTTAACGCCACCAAATCGCAGTCTTTCGCCAGCCCGCCCGTGGTGAAATTTTTTCCACTCAAATTCGCCTGGGCCTCTGATGTAACGATTACCTTCAACGGTAAAGATATTGTATTGCCTGGCGTGGCAACTACCTTGCGCCGGTTAATGAACATGGGTTCATCGCGCAGTGCTGCTGTGTTCGACGCTGTCGAGCTCCCAGCACAGAATCCAAATACATCGCCTAAATTACGCGGGCAAGGCATGCGCAGCGAGGGGCGTCAAGGGGGAAAACCCCTCGATCAGGCCGATGTATATTCCGCAGATGGCGCTGTGAATAGCAGGCCTAGTGCTGCCGACATTACGCGCTCCATGGCAAATGTAGATAGCCCGTCAATTGAGCCGGATCGGCGTACCAACGGCATTTTGGTGCGTGACTCTGTAGAGCGCATGCAATCCTACGAGGAGTTGATTCGCTCGCTAGATGTTGAGCCAATGCAGGTCGAAATTCAGGCAATGATTATTGATATCGACAAGAACAGGCTTGATGAGTTAGGTGTAGGCTGGAGCGCTACTTCGTTTGGTGACAGGGGGGCGACTGGCTCCTTTGGTGTAAGGGCAAACAGTCGCGGTATATCGCTGGGTTCACCAGATCAAGTCGGTGGTCTGAACGTGTCGGGTATTTTGGCAGGCGCGACCAAATTTACTGCAAAAATAAACGCGTTGGCTGAAACCGGTGCTGCACGGGTTGTATCGCGTCCGCAGATCGTCACGCTCGCTAATATCGAAGCCATATTGGAGGCCAAGGAAACGGTTTATGTACGGGTTGCAGGTGCCTATGATGTAGATCTGTTCAAAGTCAACACCGGCACATCCCTTAAAGTTGTGCCCCATTTTATTGGTGAGGGCGATAACCGCAAGGTGCGTTTATTCATCACCATTGAAGATGGCGTTATATCAACACCTTCCGGCGCTGGCCCGGAAACACCGCCCATCGTCAATGAAGCCCGCGTCAGTACACAGGTTATTTTGATGGAGGGCGAGAGTTTGCTGCTTGGCGGGCTCACACGTGAAAAAACCAATCGAGGCGTCACCAAAATCCCGTTGCTTGGGGATATTCCCTACCTTGGCAACTTGTTTAAATACCAGACAAATTCGTCCGAACGTCGCGAAAGACTGTTCCTTATTTCGCCCCGACTCGTCGCTGCAAACCGCGTCCCGGTGAAAGATACTGCATTTATCGAGAAACCTGCTGTCCAAACAGTTACCCCGTTTATGGATGAGCAAATCAGGTAAACAACCTTGTGTCATGTTGATGGCTGTATTCGGTATCACTGCTAGAGTCGAACGAGGTAATCTTTATGAAACCAACTGCTGAAGACAAAGTAACCCAGAGGGCCCAGAAGCAAAGTAGCCCAGTGGCGTTAGCCGTCATGGGTGGCCTGCACGACGGCGCGACAATTGATTTGCCATATCAGCCGATGTGTCTGGTGGGTCGTGCGCCACACTGTGACATCATTCTGCGCGATGAATCCGTTGCTGCAGAGCACGTTGCAATTGTTCGCGATGAAGCCGGTGTTCATATTCGTGCACTGGCGGCCGGATTCGGATACGAAGAAAAGGTGGTGGCACCCGGGGACTCGATCATCGTTGCGCCTAACCCGAATGGTACTTCGGTAAGATTGGGGATGATTGAGCTTTGTATTCGTCAATCTGAACCGCGCTTGACATCGGCTGCAACAAACCCAACTCCAGACGAGACGGTGGGTAAAGGAATGTCGTCGGGCACGGCCGCGGTCGGTCAACCTATAGTACCGAAAGAGCGGCGTCATTATCGGGCGACATTGGCATTCGCATTGTTTGGCGTCGGCAGCGTGTTGACCTTTGCTGCATTTGCACTTTCTATTTCCGAGGGATTGCTGAACAAGTCGACTGAACGTTTAATGAGTGTGCGCAACGCGATCAAGAATATTCCGCAACTCGCGGGAGTGGACGTTGTCGAAGAGCAGGGTAGCAAGATTGCGCTGATTGGTTTCGTCGCCAACGATGAGGAGCGCAATTTGCTGAACAACCGCTTGAAGTCGGTAACAGTCGACAGCATGCGCGTCTACGTAGGTTCGGATCTGGCGGCGCGTGCGAAGGATTTGCTGCGTGTAAATGGCCATTCTGCAGTGACCAGCTACGAGCCGCAGGGCAAGATTCGTGCAACCCTCAATGGTGTCGATAAGGCAACACAGGATCGCTTGACAGACACTATTCGGAAAGATTTACCAATGATTAGCTCGGTTCAAGTTGTCAGCAGCGCGACGGCTGCCGAGCTCGCCAAAGCAGCCGGGCCTAACTGCGTGAATCCAGATGCAGATCGTGACGCGCTGAAATTTGTTGCTGCTTTCGCCGGCGAAAACGCGTTTGTGCGTACCGCCAGTGGCGTGAAATATTTTGTCAACAGTCGCTTGCCGACAGGCCATGAAATTCGCGAGATACGAGATTCTGAAATCGTACTGGATTGTGCAGGTAAATTTATTACCATCGCGCTGTAGAGCAAGGTTTTACCAGCAGGAAGAGTTTGAGTAGTAACGCGGCCTTGCCAGAGAGCTGTGCTTTATTTACAGGCAAAGATCTTGAGCGATGTCGTGAGTCGAGTCCGCATTTGGCAACATCATTGCGGGCATTTGTTGTAGCAACTAACGTTAGGAGTTCTCCCAATGAGTGAATTTGATCCCATTACTACAGTTCTATCACCATCCATGCTGGCCTCGTCCGGACAGAATAACGCGAAGGCAAAGGGCCAGGCAGGAGGCGGAGGCGGTAGCACGTCATGGTTTGAAGCTCTGGCAGACGCATGGGGCTCGGCCATGGACAAACAGGCTGACAAAATTGTAGGACTTTCCAATAATCTGCAAGGCCTTAATGACACCATCAAAGCGGGTGAGGCACCAGGTGCTGATCAGGGAGCAAAAGATTTGGCCGATGTCACGGGCAAAACCGATCAGCCAAGCGTACTGGTAAAGCTTACTGCAGAGTCGCAGAGGTTTGCATTTTTGTCCACATCGGAAAACACCTCGATGTCATCAATCTCGCAAGGGCAGGAAAAACTGGCAAGCAAGAGCTAGTCGTGAATATTTTCGTACTGCGGATCGGTCGGACGTCTGGACTTTTATTTGCGCCTGCGTCTGGCCGATTTTATACACGAGAACTTTACTTTGTTGTCCATTGCAGCATCAGTGCAAATTTGAATTAGGAGATTGCGATGACTATGGAAGCAGCAACCCCCGTTCAGTCCAGCAGTTTCATCGCTTGGAAGCAGGATGAAACACACGTCAAGGCTGGTTATGATTTTTCTTTGATTGACTTGCCGGGCCAGTGGCAGGCGACTTTTGAAAAAGCAAAAGAAACGCAGGCCCGTAACACGACCGACACCAAGGCGCTTCAGGCAATATCGAGTTCATTCGATTCGCTTACCGAGGGTGCCAAGTCTGTAAAAGCAGAAGCAGATGCAATGACAGCAAAAGGTGAAATGAGCCCCAGTGAAATGGTGCATCTCACGATGCGCTGCCATGAGTTTTTATTTCGCTGCGAGCTAACGTCCAATGCGGCAAATCGGACGTCCGACGGCATTCAGCAATTATTCCGTCAGCAGTCGTAACATGATGCGCGCTCAGATATTCACCAGCCAGTTAACCAGTACGCAATCTCGCGGCCCGTTTGTATGGGTCGCGATGCTTGTGCTGGCGATATTGCTTGGCGGTTGTAATCGCGAAAGCGTTCGCAAGAATCTGACTGAAGATCAAGCTAATGAGGTGATGGCAGTCCTAGTGCTTCATGAAGTCGCGGCTACCAAGGAGGCGCTGGAAAAGAAAGAGTTCGAAGTTACCGTGCCGCGCGAGGATCTTGGTTACGCTTTGCAAATCGTCAAGCAATACGCGTTGCCTCGAGATATTTACCAAACGCCCATGTGCGAGATATTCAAGAAGCAGGGGATGATATCTGTGCCGATAGAAGACCGCGCACGCTGGATGTGCAGTAAAGCATTGAGTCTGGAACGCGCCGTATTTCAAGGTATTGACGGGGTGGTCACGGTGACGTCAAGTGTGAGTTATGCAGACCGTGACCCCTTCAGTGATAAGCAGGAGGCACCGCACGCGTCTGTCACGATTAAGCATGTCAAAGACGCGCGGATTGATGTTGACAAGGTAAAGGCGATTGCGCGAGATTCGAATGCGGGCATCATTGCGGACAATATTTCCGTCACGTTATTCGAAGC
>JANXWW010000191.1 GCA_025350945.1 Burkholderiales bacterium | reverse complement strand
GCGGCCTTTTTGGTGGCCGATCACCATTACGCTTTGACCATTGAAGCGCGCCAATCCGCCGACAATCGCCGCATCGTCCGCATACGAACGATCCCCGTGCAGCTCCTGAAAATTAGTCATCATCGCGCTGATGTAGTCGAGCGTGTACGGGCGTTGCGGATGGCGGGCGACCTGCGAAATTTGCCAGGCGTTGAGCTTGGCGTAAATATCCTTGGTCAGGCCCTGACTCTTTTTGGCGAGCTTGTCGATCTCGGCTGAAATATCAACCGCCGAATCATCCTGCACAAAGCGCAGCTCTTCGATCTTGCCTTCAAGCTCGGCGATGGGCTGCTCAAAATCGAGAAAATTAAATTTGGGTGTGCTCATTGTTTATCTGGATGCTGGCGGGGTTGGTCGGGGTTCGTATTAATCCGTCCGTTTTCCGTTTTTTAACCGGGTATTTGTTTCATAGCCGTGAATGATACCAAGTCTCGCCGTTATAATCGTCTTTGGTTTTTTCTGGATTCACTGAACCGCAAACTCATGGCAAACCGCCTTACCAAAATTACGACACGAACCGGCGACGATGGCAGCACGGGTCTCGGCGACGGCTCGCGCATCCAAAAGTCGAAACCTCGCGTAGTAGCTTTGGGCGATGTGGATGAATTGAACAGCAATATCGGCGTGCTGCTCACCGAAAAAATGCCGGCCGATTTTGTGCTGTTGCTCACACGTATCCAAAACCAGTTGTTCGACCTCGGCGGCGAAGTGTGTATTCCCGGTTATCACGCTGTGACGGAAAATCATGTGTTGTTCCTCGATACGGCGATTCAAAAATTGAATGCTGATTTACCCGCGCTAAAGGAATTTATTTTACCTGGCGGCTCACGCGCGAGTGCGCTGGCGCATGTCGCGCGCACGGTTGCGCGACGGGCGGAGCGCTCGCTCGTGCTGCTGTCAGAAAAAGAAGATGTGGCACCGTACGTTTTTCAATACATGAATCGGCTGTCGGATTTACTTTTTATTCTGGCCCGCGCACTGAATCGCGCGGCAGGCGTGCCGGATGTTTGCTGGTCACGCGAGCCCGAGGCGATTACCGCTGATGTAACCAACGCAGGAGCAGCTTAAGTCATGGCAGATCTGGTATTAAATGAAAAACTGGCGGCGTTGTTATCGCGCGCCGGTATTGGCGATAAAAATGCGTTCGCCGAGCTCTACGACACCACAAAATCGAAACTGTTTTCGGTTTCGCTTCGTATAGTCAGGGAGCGGCATCTCGCTGAAGAAGTATTACAGGACAGTTTTGTGAATATCTGGAATAACGCTGCAGGCTACGCAACCGCCAAATCCGCGCCGATGACGTGGATGACGGCGATTGTGCGCAACCGCAGCCTGGATCTGGTGCGTCGTCCGCATCTGGAATTGCAGGACGAAGAAGAATTTTTTACCTTGAATCTCGAAGATGAAAGTTTAGGACCGCAAGATCAATTGCTTAAGGCGCGCGACAAATCGCGCATCGAGCATTGCATGAAAGGTCTGGACGGCGAACAACTGCAATCCATCTCGCTCGCCTTTTTTCAAGGGCTCTCGCATTCAGAAGTAGCTAAACATTTGGGAAGGCCACTCGGCACCATAAAAACGCACATTAGACGCGGACTCATGCGGCTAAAAGGGTGCCTGGAATCATGAAAATTATAAATAACCCTGAACTCGTTTCGCGCCTCGCCTCTGAATATGTGCTGGGCACAATGCGCGGTGGCGCACGTCGCCGGTTTGCACAAATGATGCGCACTGATACTACGCTGCGCGAAGCGGTCGCCACGTGGGAAGCGCATTTGACGCCGCTGGCGGAATACGTTCCCGCGCGCCTGCCACTCACCGCGCCGCCGACGCGCGTGTGGAGCAATATCGAATCACGTATCGACGGCAGCATACCTAAAAGCCGCGCCAGTGCTGGGGTTTCGAGCACCAGCATCGCACCCGCAAAAACCGGATTCTGGAGCAGCCTTACCTTCTGGCGTGGCCTTGGATTGGCAGCAACAACTACCGCTGCGGTTTTATTGGCCTTTACTGCTTTTACTTTACGCACCAATCCCGC
>JANXWW010000182.1 GCA_025350945.1 Burkholderiales bacterium | reverse complement strand
CCGCTTGCAGAAAGTGCCGCCACTAATGCACTCGCGCCGGGAATCGGCACCACCACAAATCCAGCGGCTTGCACCGCCGCAACGACACGCGCGCCAGGATCACTCACGGCGGGCGTACCGGCATCAGTAACGAGCGCGACTGCCAGGCCTTCACCCAGCAATTTAACAATGCCATCAGCGGCGTTGCGCTCGTTATGATCGTGTACCGCAATCAGCCGTTGCGAAATACCGAAATGACTCAGCAGTGATTTCGTCATTCGTGTGTCCTCGGCGGCAATGATATTTACCTCACGCAAGGTATCGAGCGCGCGTTGCGTGATGTCGCCCAAATTACCGATGGGTGTGGCGACCACATATAATGCTGTTGGTAATGGATGCGGTAATTTATTTCCTATTTTTTCAGTCAAGGTATTTCCCTATTTTTATGCGCACTACTATTCGTTTTGCACTCACCGCCGCCTGCATGATGTCGATATTGGGGGGCTGCGCTAACGTTGCCCCATTGGCACCACTTCCATCGACGGCCTCGCGTCAGCCTCAGCCACAAACTCCCGTCATTGTCGCGCAAACTGCGCCACAGCCCGCTCCTGCACAAAAAGCGCCATTGGAATCAGAGTTGCCAGTAAACGCACCCGTAGAAAAAATTGTTCCCCATATTGCGCTGATTGTGCCGCTGAATTCCAAAACATTTGGCAAAGTCGCCGATGCAGTCAAGCAGGGTTTTATTGCTGGTGCCACTGCCGATGGTAAGGCCGCCACGCCGTATCGAATCTATGCCGCCGATGATGAAGCCGCGACACTCGCCTTGCTGTATCGCAAAGCTGCGGCAGAAGGCGCGATGGCGATCGTAGGCGGCGTGACACGTGATGGCGCGAATGTGCTGGCGCGCGAGTCGGGCAACATTCCATCACTCGCACTCAATGCGCCAGAAGCAAGTGTGCCAGACAGTTTTTTTTACACCTCACTCAATCTCGATTGGGAAGCGCGACTGGTGGCGCGTGCGGCATCGCAGGATGGATTTAAACGGGTGGCGATGGTCACAAGTGCTACGGCGCTTGCGAAACGGATGCAGGATAGCTTTGAAAAAGAATGGCAGCGTCTGGGTGGCGAAGTCGTGGCAAAAGTGACTTTTAATAACGATACCAATGATGGCCAACGCATCAAATCCCCACTGGATCGCGCTTTGCCGGATGTTGTTTTCATTGCGGGCGATCCACGTGCGGCGCGGTTTGCGCGCCCTTATTTGCCGACTGGCGTGCCGGTATTTGCGACCTCACATGCGCTGGATGCGCGCGCCGGAAATGTCGCCAATATCGACTTGGAAGGCGTGCGATTTCTGGAGATGCCGTGGTTCGTGGAGAAAGACCATCCTGCGGTGATGGCCTATAGTCGCCCCGTGGAATCGATGCCAATTGACTACGAGCGCTTGTATGCGCTGGGCATTGATGCGTGGCGCTTGACGCAGGTGATTTTAAAATCAGTGAATTCCCAAAGTACGCTGCGCAATATTCCGCCACTCGATGGCGTGACGGGCCGTTTGACGCTGGATGGTGGACAATTCACTCGTGCGCTGTCGACTGTTGAAATACGCGACGGGCAAATCGTGCTCACCCGTAGTGCCGAGTAGCTGGGCAGAATAATGCTCGCCAAGCTATTCAGCAAAAAGCAGCTTGGCGATGATGCTGAGCGCGCGGCGGAACGATATTTGATTACGCACGGTCTTAGTCTGGTTGAGCGCAATTACAGAACGCGTTTTGGTGAAATTGATCTCATCATGCGTGATGGTGATGCACTGGTTTTTATTGAAGTGCGCCTGCGCAAGAACGATGATTTTGGTGGTGCTGCCGCGAGCATTGGCACCCATAAGCAGCGCCGTATCGCGGCGGCGGCGCAGCAATATATTGCGGCGCTACGCAACCCGCCACCTTGTCGTTTTGATGCAGTGCTGATAATGGGCACCAAGATTGAGTGGCTTAAAGATGCATTTGGAACTTAACGAAAATAAAACCATGAATATTGAATCGCGCATTACCCAACATTTCAAGGACAGTGCTGAGCTAAAACTTCGCTCGATGGATCAACTGCGTCCACACATTGTGGCGGCATCGCACGCGATGGCGGACGCCATGCGTTCGGGCAATAAAATTCTCGCCTGCGGCAATGGTGGTTCGGCCGCCGACAGCCAGCATTTCGCCGCAGAGTTTTTGAATCGGCTGGAAATGGAGCGCGGCGAATTAGCCGCCATGTCGCTGACCACCGACACTTCAACATTGACCTCAATTGCCAACGATTATTCGTATGAGGAAATTTTCTCAAAACAAGTTCGCGCGTTGGGAAAACCAGACGATATTTTGTTTGCCATTACCACCAGTGGAAACTCAAAAAATGTTCTGCGAGCAATCGAAGCTGCACACGCAAAAAATATCAAAATCGTTGCCATGTCGGGGCGCGATGGCGGCAAATTAAATCAGCTATTGAAACCCGGCGATATTCATATTTGCGTGCCCAATGATCGTACGCTGCGTATTCAGGAAGTACACATTCTGGTGATTCATTGTTTATGCGATGCGGTTGACACAATTTTATTTGGAGAAAAATAATGCGCTTGATTATTCTGATGTTATTGATTGCAAGTTCCGCCCTGCTGCAAGGCTGCTTCCCGCTCGCTGCCATGGGTGTGGGTGCCACGGCAGTGGTGCTGACTGATCGCCGCTCACCGGGTTTCTACATTGAAGATGAAAACACCGAATGGAAAATCCGCGTGGAAGTGATTGAAGGCTTCAAGGACGCGCACATTAACGCGACCAGCTATAACCTTTCCGTGCTGCTCACCGGCCAGGCACCCACCGAAGAAGCCAGGAAAGGGATTGAGGGCGCTGCACGCAGCAATCCAGGCGTAAAAAACGTGACGAACGAAATTACTGTAGGCGGCAATTCTTCACTCGCCTCACGTAGCAGTGACAGCCTCATCACCACCAGTGTAAAGGCCCGCTTAATCAACAACGGCAAAGTTTCACCCAGCCATGTGAAGGTCGTTACCGAAAGCGGCGTGGTTTACTTGATGGGGATTTTGACGCGCGATGAGGCCGACGCAGCCGCTGAAATTGCGCGTAGCACCAGCGGCGTGACGCGAGTGGTGAAGGTATTTGACTATGTTGATAAAGTGCCGGGACGGTGATTGGTTATGCGTTACGCTTTTTAAGCCAACGCATCACGCTACCAATCAGCGGGAATTGTTCATAAAGCTCGCCCGCTGCATCCCAATAATCGCGATGGTAATTCACGCGGCCATCAGCAGCGAAGCGGACGTGCGAGAGACCGTGGATGCGCCTCGCAAGATTCGGTTTTAGCGATTTGATGCGGAAATCAAAATCCCAAATCAGGATTGCGCTATTTTCCTGTGCGATTTTTTCTGTGATGACGAAGCGGGGATCGTGCAGTCGCACAAACATCTCGCTGAAAATATGCTTGATCGATTCGATACCCGTCACCTCGTTGAATGGGTCGCGGAAGTAAGCATCTTCTGTATAGACGCGATTCATATCGACCACTCTCGCGGGTGAAAGCGTTTGAAAAAAATTAACCAGCCGATTTAATTCAGCTTCGTTCATCGCTATAGCTTGGTGGATCTTTTGATTGCCGCGAAGTAGAGTGAATACGGCAAGTGCCGCAACACTTTCAACATATTCGTAAAGCGTTTCGGAAAGTGAATTTCGAATTCACCTTTTTCAAATCCCTTAATAATTTCCAGCGCCGCCTCTTCCGGCGTGATGATTGAGGGCATATCAAAATCGTTTTTATCGGTCAGCGGCGTTTTTACAAATCCGGGACAGATCAAATAAATATCGAGACCCTTTTCTTTAAGGTCAATAAACATCGTTTCGGCCAGATTAATCAGCGCTGCCTTTGACGGCCCGTAGATCAGGCTCTTCGGCAACCCGCGATAGCCCGCTACACTCGACACCAGTGCGATACCACCATCGTTTGCCTGCATAAATCGCGGGATCACGATCGAGAGGCCATTCATAAAGCCGCTCCAGTTCACATCCATCATTTTTTTTGCAATCTGCAAATCGATTTCCCATGCGCGCATCGCGTGATAATCACCCGCCATAAAGATCACCAAATCGTAACCGCCCCACGCATCCACCAGCTCCTGCTCGGCGGCTTTGATTGTTTCCACTTTGGTGATATCGAGTGGCAGCGAGATCGCACGCGAGGCACCGAAGCGGGTGACCATTTCGTTTAACTTATCCGCGCTTCTTGCTGAGATGGCAACCTTGGCTTTGCGTGAATGCAGCGCATCGGCAAGTGCTGCGCCGATGCCGGTGGATGCGCCCACAATCCACACACGCTTTTTTGACCAGTCATTTATTTTTTTATTGAGTGACATGCTTTGGCTACCTTGTTTACGACTATCGCTTACGAAAAAATATCGAAATTTGTGCGAATTCCAGACCAAATTTAGTCATAGTGGTGCGATTGGCGAGGGTCTTGTCGTCGATCTTCCACATCCAATCATCCATACTCATATGGTATCCGCCCTGCTCTTGCGGCAGCGCTAACGTGTAATTCCATCGCAGCGTATTGCCACTGGCCTCACCGAGCGCCACACCAACCACATCACCCGCTTTACCGATGTAGTTGTCCCCGTTTTTGGTAATTTTCCAGACGCGTTTTTCGGTTTTCCCGTCTGACCATTGAAAGCTTTCATCGAGTGTGCCTTCGTTACCATTCCAGGTGCAATTGATTTCGACCACCATGCGTCGAATCACCTTGCCACTTCGATCCTGCACCGTACCCCAGCCATCCACCTTGCCGTTGAAATAGGTGGATAGGTCGAGTTTGGGTGTCTCTTTGGCGTAATCAGTGACGGCAACCGACGCGCAGCCGTTCAACAGCGTGGCAAGAACAACCAGAAGAACAACCCAAAAAAATTGACGAATCATAAATTCACTCCTTGAGGAACATGCAGCGCACCCGCTGCGGTGCGCTTTAAAAATGGTGAAAAAACCAGGGCCGTAATCGCGCCCAATTTCAGCACACAAGGCAACAACGCATAGGTCGCCGATAAATACATCAGCGCTTGTGGCGACGTTGTTACTTTCGGCTGATAGCCGAGAAAAGCGAGCGTCGGCAAAGCAATGCCCGCTGCCAGTGCCAAATTCATTTTGGTCACGAGATTCCACAACCCGAAATAAGAGCCCTCATTGCGGCCCAACCCGGCACGTTCGTCATCATCAATTACATCCGCCAAAATCGACGGCGGCAATGCCAAATCAGCACCAAGACCCAGGCCCGACATAACGCAAATAATCATGAACGGTGTCACATCACCCGGCTGCAGCAGAAACGCCCACACGAAAGCAACAATCGACAACACCATACCGGTAAGCCATGCTTGCGCCTTGCCGATATGTTTCGACAGCAACACCCATATTGGCATACCCAATGCCCCGGCAGCAAAATAAGCAATGAGGAAGGCTGCGGTCATACCCGGTTTCTGAATCACATCTTCGATAAAGAACAGCACCAACGTGGCAGGAATTGATGCGGCAATACCGTTGAAAATAAAGACCATCAGCAAGCGTTTGAAACGCGAATTTTTAAGCGGCTTAATCATCGCGCGAAATGCATCTTCTGTGGCTGCTTGCACACGCACCGCCGGTTTGGGTGAAAACATAATCGTGGTGAGCACCAGCAAAATCACAAACGGAATAAACACCCAAGCGAAAATCGCGTAACCTTCACGCGCACCAAATTTATCCGATAGCACTTGCGGCAACGCTGCTGCCATAAACACACCGACCAAACTCATACCCTCACGAAAAGCGGTAATACGCGTGCGTTGCACAGGATCGTGTGAGACCTCGGCACCATAGGCCTGATAGCTGATTTGCATCATGCTGAATGCGGTATAGACCAGCATCAACATCGCCACCAGCCACCATGCCATCGCGGATGCGCTCAATTGAGGCGGGCTAAACAATCCCAGCATGCTTAAGCCCAGAATGGGCGTGCCGATGGCAACAAAAATATATCGCCCCAGCCATGTATCGCGCGCAAGATCGCTCCAGTGACCCAGCAGGGGATCCTGCACCGCATCGAAAACGCGGGCTACCAGTAACAAGCCACCAATGGCAGTGAGATTCAAGCCAATCACGTCAGAATAAAATTTCGGCACGTTCACGTAAATTGGCAATGCTGCCATCGCCAGCGGAATCCCGGCGAGACCATAGGCAATCAGACGCCACGCAGGGACATCGGTTGCGGCACCTAACACTTGCGCTCCAGACATGAGCAGCCACGCATGCTACTGCGGCCCCAGCAACTTCTCGCGCAGCTTCGGCTCACTGGTTTTCTCTGACAGCCAGATATCGAAAAACGCCTTGGCGAACTCGACATCATCAGCCGTCGCGATTAACTTGTCGCGCGAATAAAATTTGGCACCCTTGCCCGGAATCGACACGCCAATCAGCGCATCACCTTTTTTGACATCGGGAAAAATTCGCAGCATTTCTTCGCCCCAGCGTTTCAGCTTTTGCTCGTCCTTGTAGCCCACCTTGCGCATTTCAGCAACGCTGCGCTCGGCAATTTCACGACCCTTAAAAGACATGTCGTAAACGAGCTGCAGCGCAAATATTTCCGAAGGCGAATGAGGCTTCATTTGCGTCCACAAGCGCGCGTCGTAAACTTTAAAACCCAGAAATTTAAGATCGCCTTCACCGCGCGCGCTCATGGCTGCGTATTCTTTAACGATGACTTCGGGCAGGGTGTCGGCGAAGGCGGATTGAGAAAAGCCGACAAGCAACAATGTTGAAATTAATAAAACGCTTAAATTTTTCATGGTCATTTTGTAAATCGAATTAATGACATTAGTTACCACGGCGCAGCTCTATTTGCATCACGTCCGTGCGCCCGGTGCGAAAGCCTGCTTCACAATAGCAAAGATAGAAGCGCCATAGTTGCAGGAACTTGTCGTCGAAACCAAGTGGCTTGATATCAGTAACTTTTGCATTCACGCGCGCCAGCCATATCTTCAGGGTCTCGGCGTAATCGAGGCCGAAACGATACGGCGCTTCTGCACTCAGATGCGCGCGTTTGGCGTCCGCCACAAAGCGATCAACCGGAGCCAGCATGCCGCCCGGGAAAATATATTCGCGAATAAAATCACTTGTCGAACGGTAGCGGTCAAACGCACTTTCTTCAATCGTAATCGCCTGAATCACCGCGCGGCCATTGGGTTTTAGACGATTATGTACGGTTTCAAAATAAGTCGGCCAGAAGCGCTCGCCCACGGCCTCGAACATCTCGATCGACACCACATAATCCCATTGACCCTGTACATCGCGGTAGTCAATCAAACGCAGATCAACCAGTGAATCCAGATTGGCATTTTTTATTTTCGTTTGCGCGAATTGCAACTGAGCGTTCGATAGCGTGATGCCAGTAACTTTCACCCCGCGCGTTTTCGCCGCGTGCTCGGCAAAACCACCCCAGCCACAACCAATTTCAAGAATCGTCTCGCCTGCCTTGGGATTCAGCACCTGCAAAATGCGCTCATATTTTGCAGTCTGCGCAGTTTCAAGTGGCTGCTGATAATCGCCTGCAAACACGGCGCTGGAATAAGTCATCGTTTCATCCAGCCACAGTTTGTAAAAGTCGTTCGACAAATCATAATGCGCATGAATGTTTTTCTTCGCCCGCGCTTTGGTGTTGGCGCGCAGCAAATGCTTGATGCGGAAAAATAGTGCAATCAGCGGCTTGCCATAAAAAACGCTTTCCAGTGCGCGCTGATTGGCCACACAGAGTTCAAGAAATTGCGTGAGATGTCCAGTAAATAATCGTCCATCTCGATAGCATTCAGCCAGACCAATCTCGGCTGATTTCAGCGCCTCACGCGCCACACCCCAATCGGCAAATCGCAAGTCAGCATGCGGCCCTTCATGCACGCCTTTGAATTGTGTGGTGACACCTTCGGGCGACGTGAACGTGAGCACGCCCGAATCGAGTCTTCGCATCAACGCATAAAACGTGCGTGCAATCGCGGGCAGTTTGTCTTCTTGGGGGATCGACGACAGTTCTTGGGTGGTCATGAATTGAGGCTCGTGGAGAAATTAATGGGCAGGATAACGAAATAGTTTTTGAAAAATCTAGCGGGTCGTTTCAGCAGTCGGTGGTGCAGGTTTGGAAACAAATGGCACATGCTTCAGCCACAGCTTTAGCGCCTGCCAGTGAATGCGGGCGACTACACCAAAGGTCATCAGCGGATGGCGAAAAAATGCAGCGACAGTGCCGCGCGAGGTGAGCGGCTGTGGCTTGCCAAAGATCGTAGTGGTAATAAGCAGATCAGGCGATTCATTTTTCGCGGTACCATCGTTCTCATCGTAGTAATCAATTTGCGCAAAGGCGCGATTGTCAATTTGCTCAAAGCGAAATCGATAATGGCCTTTGACTTCGCAAAACGGCGATACATGAAAAACCTTGCGCGCGCTAAACCAGTCGCTGGCTTCAATAACGCGTTGATCATCATGCGCCACCAAATAATTGTGACGCTCACCAAATGTGTTGTTTACTTCGCACAGCGCCGCCCGCAAAGCGCCCGCGCGATCAAAGCAGTACCACACGCTAATCGGATTAAACACATAGCCCAGCACGCGCGGGAATGCTTGCAATACGACTTCGCCATCGGCAGCGGTAATGCCTTCGCGCGCGAGCAATGCGCGAATCCAAGTGTCCAAACTGCTGCCATCGCGCGGGCCAAAATCACGCGTCATGAATGACAGCAAATTGAAGCGATCTTTGGAAAAAAATTTATTGCTGATGCTACTCATAGTCGCTAATGACGATAACGGTATGCGCAGAAAAAATACGCCATATGAAAACGGATGCACCACCGGCTTTAAGCGTTTGTGCATCACGCGCCCTAGGCACAGCTCAGGTACCGCTTGATTAGGCCAATGCTGCATCAATCATCAACCCCGGGATAAATACTCGCCAAATCATTTGCCGCAGGCACATTGGTTTGCCACGGCACCTTGGCACCCAGCGCCTTTGCCACCGCGATGCCCGACATCAAACCATCTTCATGAAAACCATAGCGCGTCCACGCACCGGCAAACCATGTGCGCCGCTTTCCCTGCAAGGCACGCAGGCCGCGTTTCGCCACAACGCTTTCGGGCAGGAATACGGGATGATCGTATTGGATCGTCTTGATAATTTTGGCGGGATCAAGCTGAATGCGCGGATTCATGGTGACAATGACTGGGGTTTTAAAAGGGAGCGGCTGTAAACGATTAATCAAATAAGAAAGTGATACACCTGCATTTTGTTCGCGCTCACTTGACGCATAACCCGCATGATAGTTCCAAGAAGCCCACGCCCTGCGGCGCTGCGGGAGCACGCGTGTATCCGTGTGCAAGATTGCGGTATTGGGCTGATAAGGAATCGCTGAGAGAATTTTTTTCTCATCCTCGCTTGCATCAGTCAACATCCGTAACGTTTGATCGCTGTGACACGCAAATACTATTTGGTCATACGTTTCAGTTCGCGTATTAGATGTGACGGATACACCATCCGCGTGACGCGTAACCTTGCTCACGCTCGCGTTCAAACGCACGTCGCCCAAGCCCGCTGTGATCGCGCGCGTATAGGTTTGCGTGCCGCCTTTGACGGTGCGCCATTGCGGGCGATTGTTGACCGAGAGCAGGCCGTGGTTATGGCAGAACGTGAGCAACGTCGCCAATGGGAAATCATCAATTTTTTGCGTCGGGGTTGACCACACGCAACCGGCCATGGGTGCCAAATACCAATCGCGAAACGGCACGCCATAACCATTCGCACACAGATATTCGCCAACCGTGCCCGGCATGGCATTTTTATTCGCCACCAGCGCGGTCGCCTCGCGGTTAAAACGCACGATGTCGCGCAGCATGCCTAAAAATTTTGGTTTAAAAAGATTTGTCGGTTGCGCAAAAACAGTGGCGAAATTTGAGCCTGACCATTCCAGCTTGTTGCTTTCACCCTCAGTAAGTTTCACGCTAAACGACATATCAGATAACGCATCGGCGACACCGAGATGTTTAAACATGGCAATTAAATTAGGATACGTCCAATCGTTAAACACCAGAAAACCGGTGTCCACCGGCGAGCTCAATCCTTCCAGCGTCACATTAATGGTATTGGTATGACCGCCGAGGTAATCGTTTTGCTCAAATAAAGTCACTTGATGGTTCTCATCCGCAAACTTGCTGAGTAGCCAGGCACTTGATGCGCCCGCAATGCCCGATCCAATAACCGCGATTTTCATCAATTCGTCTTAATTTGCTGTTTCGTGGAAGATTACCGCGCCAGAAATTTCGTCCTAACCAATAACCATAAACCATTAATAACATCTATTACGTTACGCCAAACGTAAATATATACTGATGAGTAGCATACCGAATAAATAGCCATAATGACCATTTCTCCTACAACCTTAGAGCTAAATTAAAGCTAAATTAAAGCTAAATTAATTGTTCAATTATCTTGCGTGGCTGCTGTTTCCACGTTGTTTCTACGTTGTTTCTATGTTTTAAGGCAATACCTGCCAAAACTCACCCATTGCAATACGCTGTATGCGTAATTTTGTTATTCTAGGCATTAACCGGAAATTTTATGCAACCAAAATCCAACACACCGATCGCCCCGTCCATGTTGTACCCCGATTTATTTCGCGATTTGGAAAAATCACGTTGGGATATGGCGACCGATATTCCGTGGGATACGTTCGACCCTGCCAAGCTCACTGATGAGCAAGCGATCACGATCAAAATGAACGCGATCACGGAATGGTCAGCGCTGCCCGCCACTGAAATGTTTTTACGCGACAATCAGCATGACAGCGATTTTTCGGCCTTCATGTCGATCTGGTTTTATGAAGAGCAAAAACATTCGCTGGTGCTGATGGAATATTTGCGCCGCTATCGGCCCGACATGGTGCCGAACGAAGAAGAGTTGCATGCGGTGCGCTTTACGTTCGATCCGGCACCTGCGCTGGAAACACTGATGCTGCATTTTTGCGGCGAGATTCGTTTAACGCAATGGTATCGCCGCGCGTCTGAATGGCACACCGAGCCGGTGATTAAAAAAATCTACGACACGATTTCAAAAGACGAGGCTCGTCATGCGGGCGCGTATTTTCGTTACATGAAGCGTGCGATTGAAAAAGTGGGCGGTGAAGCGCAAATTGCATTCGCCAAAATTGGCGTGCTGATGGCGAGCTCGGGAAAAAGCGGCAAGCCACTTCATCCGACTAACTTGCACGTGAACACGAGCCTGTTCCCCAACGACACCGTGCAATCGCGTCTGCCCGATCCGGAGTGGCTGGAGCGTTGGCTCGATACACAAATCAAATTCGACAAGGTATGGGAAAGCCGCGTTGTAGGCGGCATTTTGAAACAGCTTTCGAATCTATTTGATCGCTCGTTCGAAACATCGACCGATTTGAATCGCTTCCGCAAGGAATTGATTGCGCGATTTGCCGCAGTGGCAACACCTGTGGTGCCAAACGCCGCCTAGGCTACAATTAAAAATATCACCTCTAGCACTGACGCGCCTTTTCAGCCATAAATTCTTCAAAATGCCCGCTGATACTAGCGTTTAATTAAAAAACCCGCCAACTTGGCGGGTTTTTTAACGGCCGTTTCGAGAAAGACTACTTCGAAATTACCCGCACAAAATTTCCCTCTTTGTGCGGTGGCGCATTCCACAGTTTATCGAACGGCACCGTGCGTGACGTGCCGGTCGCAGGATCGTTAAACGTCACCATACGCTGACCATTCACAGTGGATGTGCCGGTCGCCAGCATGATGTGACCGTAGCTGCCTTTGGTAAACGGCTGACCGTTGGCCGCGAACATCACCACCTTGCCACTGCTCGTCGCGTTTTTGAATACGTCCCACGCCTTATTTTCGGTACTCATGTTGCCGCTGTGCAGGTCGCTCATGTTGGTCACTTTGAGGCCATTCGCTTCCATGCCGCCATTCAGCCCGAAACCATACTTACCGTAGAACTGATCTGGCGTCATATTCTTGCCAGTAAGACCATTGATCGCCATCGTGGCAGAAGTAATGCCACAACCCACGCTGCGCACTCTGCTGCTTGCCGCATCGCCCTGGCGCAACGTCGGGATCTTAGATGTGCTGGCGCTGGCGTCACCACCTGCGCTGGCTGGGATGCCACCTTTTTGCATCGCGGTCTGGGTAGTTGGGCCGAATTTTCCCGTTGGCGCAATATTGTTCGCTGTCTGGAATGCTTTTAATGCTGCTTCCGTTTTGGGGCCAAATATGCCCGGGCCGGTTGCTATCTCTCCCGCGGTCATGTAGCCGAGCTTTACCAATTGATTCTGCAGCGCTTTGACGCCCTCGCCCATACTGCCTCTGGCCAATCCAGCGGCAGGAACACTGCCGGTGGGTGGTATAGAGGGTGTAGGAGGCGTGGTACCCGTTGAGCCGGGGGTTGCGCCCCAGTTTGCCGCATAGGTCTGTGCACGCGCGATCACGTCGTTGGAATAATCGCCGCCGGTTGTGCTTTTATCAGGATTGGAAATCGTGCCGGAACCACCGTTATATTTTGCCGTCGCAAGCTTTAACTGGTCTTCAGCTGAAGCATTCGGATATTTCGCCTTCACTGCATCAAGTTTCTCTTTCAAAATACTTGCAGCTTCGTCGATATGTGCAGCACTGTATGGCCCGCCTTTGGGATTGGGGCGTGTGCCAATGTCGACCTGCATCAGGCCATAGCCGTTACCGCCGTCGCCACGTCCATTCCTGTCAAGCGCCGCGCCACCCCGCGATTCGCGGCTGGCAATCGCGGCCAACAATGCGGGTGGCAAACCATACTTGGCACCGGCTGCGTTAAACGCATCTTTATATTTAAGAACGCGTGCGGCATCGGTATTCGCCATCGTTTTGGACGATGACACGCCGCCTGACAAACCATCCTGACGTGCTGTTTTAGCGCTCGCACCCGTGGTCGAAATATTGGAAAGAATATTATTGCCGCCGGTCGCTCCAGCTGGTGATGCGCGCACTTGTGCAGCGCGGGCTTGATCGGCCATACTGACTTCAGATCGCGCGGAAGAAGCGTTCTCACTTGCGGTATCAGCAGCAGCTTGCTCACCACCACCTGCGGGAACACTAACCTTGTCACCGGGATAAATCAGATCCGGATTTTTAATTTGCGGATTTGCCGCAATCAGCGCAGAAAGTGAAACACCGTTTTTTCCAGCTATTTCACTTAAGGTATCTCCATGCACAACCGTATGAGTCTGACCTTCGTTGGCAGTCGGTTGGTAGCGGGCATTGGCGGCACCTGAATTATCGCCGGATTGGATTGCTGAATTTAACATGGGAGCATCCTTCAGAATAAAAAATCAACTCCTGTATTTTGCTCCTCGCGAGTAAATAGCGCATCTAGGGTAAACCCTATTGCCACCAAATTAATGGCCGTATCATCACATCACGGCAAACCAGCCGCCAATGCATCGTCACTGATAGCACGCCACACCTGATAGCCTTCAACGCATTGTTTTAGCTGCGTAGCTTCACAGGCGCGCGCTGGCACATACAGCGTGCGGTCATGCACCGGGATAGCGCTAAACCACGGCTTTCGATTCACAAAAAAAGTGCCCACTTCGCTTGCAGGCATGTCTTTGAAATCGGCTGCGTAGCTGCGCGGCAACGTAACGAATGTGTTCATTTCGTTATAGGCAATTCGATTGCCAATCAGGATGCGCGTACTGCCCAGCGTCGCGCAATCATCCTTTTTGTTTGCCGTCAAGAACGAACAAATATGCGCGCCAATAATATCAAAAGTGAAATTAATATTTGCATTCAGTGGCGGTAACGGCTGGCCTAAATCACTTTGCCAAATACGTTCAGCGCCACCGAGCGCCGCAGGTTTATCTATGTTCTTGTCACCGCGCAAAACGAATTCCTTGATCTGCCATTCGCCACGCACCAGCAACACACCGGGCGTGCCAAATTTTACGGCGCGCGCATTTTCTGTTCGCCCATTAAAACGTCCCTCAATTAATTGCAGATGACGAATTCGCGTGTCATAAAGCCGCTCAACGCACGCAACATCAGTGCATTCATCGCGCTCGTTAAGCCAGTCGCGCTGACGTTTGCGCATCATCTCCGGCATCACCATTGGTTTTTGCGAGAGCCGTTGAAATAGCGTGTTGAGTTGATTGTCACGCGCGATTAACTGATCGCTTTGGCAAATAATTTTTTCGGCAGCATTCAGCACGGCGATGCTTTTGCAGTCGATGGCATGTGCTGAGCCTGCCGCAAAAAGTAGATATGCCATGACAAAACAGCTTCGTTTGTTTCGTGAATTCATTTAGGCAGTCATGACAGAGTGATATTCAGAATGAATGAACAGTATATTGCGTGCTGAAAAAATAATTAGGCCCGGCAACTGGCTGAAAAGTTCAACTTCATAATTCATTATTGATTAATTAAAACACCAATGCTGGCGAGCGTTTCCACGATTTTTTGCTTCAAACACCGCATCCAGCTTAGTGTTTACATCTTCTGAATCATCTTAATTTCCCATAGACGCAATCCCAAATCAGCACTCGCATCGCGTAAACTTTCATCATGCGACCAACATTCGAAAATAAATTTTGTGAGCCCGAAGCACTTGCTGCACGCGCGGCTCAGTCAGCAAAAAAACGGGTGTTCACCAATGGCGTTTTTGATGTGTTGCATCGCGGCCATGTCACTTATCTTGCCGAGGCGCGAGCGCTGGGTGCTTCACTGATTGTGGCGCTCAATTCCGATGCATCGGTCAGACGTTTGGGCAAAGGCGATGATCGCCCCATCAACACATTGGAAGATCGCATGGCCGTGATTGCCGCATTGGCATGCGTGAGCCTCGTAACTTGGTTTGAAGAAGATACGCCGCTCAATCGCATTATCGAAGCGCGCCCGGATGTGCTGGTAAAAGGCGGCGATTGGGCGATTGATAAAATTGTCGGCGGTGCAGAAGTCACCTCATGGGGCGGCAGTGTGCACGCAATTAATGTTCAGTTTGAACGCTCTACCACCGCCACGCTTGCCAAAATTCGCGCACAACATAAATAAGCAGAATGGTTAACGAAAATAAATTTGCTGAGCAATTGCGCGACATTGTTGGCGACGTGGGACTCATCACTGATCGCGCTGACATGGCTTCGTATCTCACCGACTGGCGTGGCAACTACACGGGTGCCGCACTCGCGGTTGTGCGGCCTGCGAATACGGCTGAGGTCGCAGCCATCGTAAAACTTTGCGCAGAAACAAAAACGCCCATCGTGCCACAAGGCGGCAATACCGGGCTCGTTGGTGGCGGCATTCCGGATAATCGTGGCAATGCGATTATTGTTTCGCTGCGTCGCATGAATCGCATTCGCGAAATTGATTTAGCCAATAGTGTGATGGTGGTCGAAGCCGGCTGCATTCTACAAACCATTCAGGAAGCCGCGCGCGAACATCAACAGTTTTTTCCGCTCTCGCTCGCTGCGGAAGGTAGCTGCACCATTGGCGGCAATCTATCGACCAACGCGGGTGGCACTGCAGTGCTGCGCTATGGCAACACGCGCGATCTGGTGTTGAGCATTGAAGCCGTCACGCCGGACGGGCGCATCTGGAATGGGCTGAAGGCGCTGCGCAAAGACAACACCGGCTACGATTTAAAACATTTGCTGATGGGTGCGGAAGGCACGCTCGGCATCATCACGGCAGCGGTGTTGAAATTATTTCCTGCGCCGCAGCGCACCTGTACTGCGATGGTTGCATTGTCACGCGCGAGTGATTCGGTGACGTTGCTAAAGATGATTCGCGATGCACTCGGTGATCGCGTGACCGGTTTTGAATTGATGTCGCGCATCTGTATCGATGGTGTCGTCAAGCATTTTCCCGCCACGATTGAACCTTTCGCCACGCATCACCCATGGCAAGTGTTGATTGAATTAACCGATACGATGAAGGATTCGCCGCTGGAAGATGCGCTACCAGTAGCACTTGCACCTGCATTTGAAAATGGCTTGGTCATTGATGCCGTGATCGCATCGAGTGACGCACAATCCATCGCCCTGTGGAATATTCGTGAACACATTCCTGAAGCCGAAAAGCTCGAAGGCAAAAGCGTGAAGCACGATATCTCACTACCGATTTCACGCATCGGTGAATTTATTAATGTTGCCGAGCCGCGCTTATTGGCTTTCCTTCCGGCTGCACGCGTGATCTGTTTCGGTCATATCGGCGATGGCAATTTGCATTACAACTTGAGCTTTCCCGGCTCCGCTCCCACGCCAGAACAAAGCAAAATCGCGAACAAAATTATTTACGATTTACTGGCTGAAATGCACGGCTCGATCAGCGCTGAACATGGTCTGGGCCAAATGAAGCGCGATGAAATTACGCGGCATAAAAGCGAAGTCGAGCTGGATATGATGCGCGCGGTCAAGCGGGCGCTGGATCCGTTGGGCATTATGAATCCGGGCAAGGTTTTGTAGCACCGCGCCAATATCAATTCTTCGCGCTTGTCACTGTAGCCGATTGCGAAGCAGACGCGGGTATTGAAGCGACCGGGCAAGTCACTGCCTTCACCGTGCTATCAACATATTCTCGCTGCATGATGGTTAAGCGCGCAATCATATTGGTGTCGGGTTCGCGCAGAGTGAAAATGGTTTCCTTGGCTTGCGGATTTCTCGGCACCACCACCGCGCCTTTTACAGCAGCACCCGCCTTTTTCACCACATCAGCGTAACCGCGATTAGCGGTTTCTTCGTTTGAGAATACGCCTAACGAAAGGCTATTGTCCGACAGAATCAACACGTCTTTTAAACCGGCTTTCTTGAGTGAAGCGACAAGCGTCTCTGCGGTTTTACGATCTTTGGATGCGGGCATCGACACACCGTAGCGCGTAAATTCTTCCACACTGCGCGAGGCGACCTTGTCACCACCTTTCATGTCGGCGAAGGCAGTTTGCGCGCGCGCCGCGTCGGCAGGCTTGACACTAAAATCTACACACGCGCCGCCACTAAATGCTTCGGCCATTTTGCGTACGGCCAGCGCTTCAGCTTTTACATCAATAGCGGCTGGCGCGGCGGACCCTGTTGTTGCCTTGCCTGAATCAGCAGGCAGAATAATTTTCAGTTGCTCGCGATTGATTTCACGCGGCGATTCAGCCCTAGGCTTGGTTTCGGACAAATAAATATGCACGCCGAAGGCAATCGCAATTAACAACAAAAGTAGAAAAATAAATCGGGCCATAATTATCGTTGATGACTTTCGTGCGCTATGTGCGTAAGACCTTCCAGCACCAAATTTTCATGAATTGTAAGGGGAAATGGGGCGTGCGGGGCTAACAGTGAAAGCGCGCCGCCGCTGGCGATCACAGTCGGCTCGCTCGCATTGCGTTCATCGAGTTCGCTGAGCCGTGCACGCATACGCGAGATCGCACCCACACAGGCGTCAATTGCACCAGTGGCAATGGCGTTTAATGTAGTGGTGGGGAACATGTCGAATTGACCCATTTCATCCGGCAACTGCGCTGTGTGCAAATGCAAAGCCTGACGCATCACGCCCAAGCCCGGCACAATAATGCCACCAAGAAAGTGCCCATCAGCACTAAGCGCATCAATAGTGAGTGCCGTGCCCGCCATGACCACGATCTTGGCAGTGCCAGAGCTTGATTGATGCGCGCCGATCAGGGCAGCCCAGCGATCTGTGCCGAGCTTAAGAGGATTCGCGTAATTATTTTTCACACCACATTGCGATGAAAGCGAAGAAATAAATCTTGGCTCAATATTATTTTTAGCCATCACATTTTTTATCGTATCAGCAACTGCGACACCCGCCACATTGGAAACAATCGCCTCATTCGGTTGGAGTGCCTGCCATTCGCGTGTAAGTGTCTCCACATCTGCTGCGTCTGATGTCAGTAAATTAGCATGCGAGCGAATCTCACGGCCTTCGTAGAGCGCCCATTTAAGGCGGGTATTGCCAACATCAATCGCGAGCAGTGACATGTTCAGGCGGCCTTGCATGAAGCGCTGGATGGCTTGGCAATGACCCTGATTGAAATTTCAGCCGACGTGAGTGTTTGTCTGCTGCCAGGTTTATCAATTGCCTCGACAACCAGCGAGCCATCATCGCCGACCTCTTTTACAAGCGCAGCGTAATCCGCTGTATTGTTCGCAGTATTATTTTGCCGCACGGTGATTGCTTGCTCCTGCAAGGCGTGAAATGCGATCCAGTCAGTTTTGAAAAACTTGAATCCACGTTCGCCAAACTCATCAAGCACAATCACCAATTCGCACAACATCGCGGCCAATAACTGATTGCGCGAGGATTGGGATTCAAGATGCGATGCAACATCAGTTGCGGGCTGGTCGATGGATAATTTCAACGCATCTGGCAATTGCACATTCAAGCCAACGCCAATGACAGCAGCCGTGGGGCCAAGCATATCGCCTTGGGTTTCGATCAAGATACCCGCGAGCTTTTCACCATTGACGACGACATCGTTCGGCCATTTCAGCATCGCGTGATTAATGCCCGCTTTGCGCAACGCGCGCACCAGCGCTAAACCGACAACCAATGATAGCCCGCCCAATGCTGCCGCGCCTTTTTCAAAACGCCACAGCAATGAGAATGTGAGTGAAGATGCAAATTGGGAATGCCACGCCCGCCCGCGTCGGCCACGACCAGCGGTTTGAATTTCTGCGGCAACACAAGTCCCGCTGGCGGCACCCGCAGCAGCACGCATGAGCAATTCGGTATTGCTTGAGCCAATCGTGGGCAAAATATCTACATCCAGTCGATATACCTTGTCACCAATGGCTTCACGCACTGCATCAATATCAAG
>JANXWW010000170.1 GCA_025350945.1 Burkholderiales bacterium | reverse complement strand
TGCGAGGTCACAATCGCTGGCTTGAGCAATAGCGTCACCGTCCAAGCACCCAGCGCCGCCTGAAAAATCACGGCACTCGCAATCACTGTTGGCAACACAATGGATTGCGCCCACAGCCGACGATTGCGCCACGCTGTAAACATGATGGCGGCAATGAACGCGCCAACAATCATCGCAAGATAGCGATGCACCATTTCCTTCCACGCTTTTGCCATCGTCACAGGGCCACCGGGCTGGTTGGCTTCGGCACCCCGAATTTCAGTTGCTGAATGATGCGGCGTTAGATTACCGTAGCACCCGGGCCAGTCGGGACAACCCAGGCCCGCATCAGACAATCGAACATATGCGCCGAGCATGATGAGGATTAACGTGGTCACTGCCGTCGCCGCCACCAGACGACGAAATCGTAATTGGTCTCGCTTGACCCACATAAACGCACCGACAATTATCGCGAGCGTGATGAGCCCCACCACACCTTGTTCCATGCCACTCATTTTCATTTCTTAATCACACCCAAAAAATACATCTAAAAATTAACCAATTTGTGAGGCTTTTAAAACGCGCTGAAAATCTTTCATCATGCGTTTGATATCGGGATCAGCGCCGTAGCGAATAAACACATTGCCCAGAGTATCAACCCCGTAAATATGATTTCTTGCGTTCGCTTCAGCACTGGGCAATTTTGTGAGCCAAGATAAAGCCTTGGCCGAGATCCAGATCGTGCCCTGAAACTCCGCCACCAGCGCGGCGTTTGGGGCAACGTCATCATCCACCAATACGACGCGCGCAACGCGATCTTGTTCGCGACCAATGCTTAACCGCGTCTGCCGCATCGCATAAAGTTTTTTCTGGCAGGCAGCTTCACATGCGCCGCTGTCGCGCGTGAGCATCAGCCATTTGCCGCGCAATGATTTTTCGATGAGTTCTTTGTTGGCAACATTATTTGCACCTTCACCCGTACCTTCAATATCCACGCGAGACAACTTCGCTTCAGGCAAGGCAACGACAGGCGAAAGCAACTCGCCGTAATTATTGGTCACCGATGGTTTCCAGACGAGGAACGTGATGGTCGAGGCAATAAACGGAACGGAGAACAACAGAAAAATCATGACGAATTTGGTGCGAGGGCTCATGGTAAAACTTTCGTTTTTGTAGGGGCTGTTGTATCCAGACTCATGTGCCCGATGTGCAGATTGAGGCCGATCCAAAGTGCGATAACAGTTAAGGCCAGGGAATACCAGGTAAGCATGTATTCAACATGTTTTTCAACGCCCGCATCGGGTCGCTCGCTTTGCAACGCCAATCCTGCGCCGTGCGGTGATATTTTGCTCGCCAATAATAGCCACGGCAGCACGTCCATTTTCATCGCCAGGCTGTAGCGTTCAATCGTTAAATTTTGCCAAACGTTTCCTTGCACAGCGTTCGCTGTTAGCTCAAGAAAGCGTTTGCTCGGTATGGTTAGCTGGCCTTGCACTTCAACCTCGCTAACGGGTGGGCTGGCCTCAGGAGGTGCAGGATACGAGGCACTCCGCGCGATCCAGCCGCGATTCACCAACACCACTAAATTACTGTCAGCAATCTTTAGCGGCGTAATGACGTGATAGCCCACTGCGCCGCTATCGCTAAATTTGTTGTCAATAAATATTTGCTTCGCCGCCTGCCATTCTCCGCGTACATTTGCCATGCGATATCGATACTCGTAAGCGTTATCAATTTTTTCCAGACTGCTCGACAAAACAACGGGCGGGGCCTCGGTGCGAGCAGAATATTCAGCCTGCAACGCTCGCTTTTCTGCTGCGCGGCCTTGTTGCCATATCGCCAAATACAAGGTGAGCAACACCGCAATCAACGCGGCCAGCGTCGGCAGCAAAGACGGTGTAAAACTAATCTCACGGCGGGCGATTTGCATGTGATGCGTTGATGCTTTCAATACTGAAACACGACAAACTGCTTGGCTTATAGGACAATTTTCTGCACAATTGATTCGTGAATACAAAGTGAGATTAGATGAAAATTCTGCTGGTAGTGTTGCTGTGCATGGTGCTGTTAAGTTTATTCAGTGGACTGTATTTTATGTACAAGGATAAAGGCAAATCGAGGCGCGTCGTGAATGCGTTGACGATACGAATCGGGCTTTCTATGCTCATTATCGCCATCGTGATTTTTGGTTATTTTTCAGGAATGCTTCCCCCGAAATAATCCCGCCTGATCGTCCACGTACTTCGCTAAACTCCATAAAAAAGGGCCGAAAAGCGGCCCTTTTTCTTTTGCCATATTCGTCTGCAATTACACCAAAACGTAGACGAACAAGAAAAGTCCCAGCCACACCACATCAACAAAATGCCAATACCATGAGACAGCTTCAAACCCAAAATGTTGATTCGGTTTGAAATGGCCTTTCATGCAGCGAAACATAATGACCGTCAGCATCACTGCACCCAGCGTCACGTGAAAACCGTGAAAACCAGTCAACATATAAAACGTGGATCCAAATACACCTGAGGTGAGTTTCAAATTTAGCTCGCTATACGCGTGCATGTATTCATAAACCTGGAAACCCAAAAACGTAAAGCCCAATACCACCGTGAGAAACAAACCCATAACGAGTTGACCGCGATGGTTTGCTTTCATTGCATGATGTGCCCACGTTACGGTGACGCCTGACGACAACAGCAGCACGGTATTTAAAAGCGGGATACCCCACGGGCTCATTGCACCGAATTGGTTGCTGGCGGTTTGCCCGATGTACGGCCCAAGCGTGGGCCATTTGGCATCGTAGCCCTGCCAAATGAGCGCATTATCAAGATCACCCAGCCACGGCACCGAGAAAGCGCGCGCGTAATAAAGCGCGCCAAAAAATGCGGCGAAAAACATAATTTCTGAAAAAATAAACCAGCTCATGCTCCAGCGAAACGATGCATCAACCTGTGGGTTGTACATGCCCGATTCGCTCTCACGAATCACCTGGCCAAACCAGCCGAACAACATGTACACCAGAATCACGAAACCAATCGAGAGCGATGTCCAGCCATAGGGCTGAATCTGGTTCATCGTCATGGCACCGCCCACGCCCATAAACAGCAAAGCTGTAGAGCCTACGATTGGCCACTTGGATGGGGGCGCGAAATAATATCCGCCGGTGGTTGCACTCATTAAAAACTCCCTAAATTTTCATCAATTACTGGTCAACTAAATTCAAGCAATTTACGCTTTGGCCGTCAGAAACCGCACCAAAAAAAACAAACTTAATACGAACATCAAAACACAAAAAAACCCGGCAACAATGATCTGCCACAACTTCAATTTTGCCCGGTCATCCTCATATCCCTTGCTGCTGCGAATACCGAAAAATG
This sequence comes from Burkholderiales bacterium, assembly GCA_025350945.1. Lineage (GTDB taxonomy): Bacteria > Pseudomonadota > Gammaproteobacteria > Burkholderiales > Usitatibacteraceae > UKL13-2. The sequence goes on along the minus strand of JANXWW010000170.1, from coordinate 12,786 downwards.
ACCATAGCACCGCTTTAATAGCATCAAACATCCGCGCTATGACTTCTTGGCTTCGCCAGTCACGTTAAAAAACGTATATGACAATGCGATTGAGCCAATCTCGTCAGGTATTTTATTCGCCACATAAAATGTTACCGGCATATCGCGCGTTTCGCCAGCCTGCAGCGTTTGGTTGCTGAAACAGAAGCACTCTACTTTGTTGAAATACAGTCCTGCTTCCATCGGCGCGAAACTGGGTACGGCTCTGCCTGTGGTCGCATAGGGCAGCGTATTGGTCACGCGATAGTTGACCGTTACAACCGCACCCGGATGTACGTCAACATGCTTTTGAACGGGTTCAAAATTCCACGCAAATGTGTTGTTGAGGTGCGCAATAAAATCGATCTTTACCCACCGGCTTAAGTCTATTTGCGTATTTTGTATCAACGCGCGCTGAGAGGTGATCCCCAGTACGGCGCAAATTTGTTTATACAAGGGCACCAGCGACGCGCAAAACAGCAGCATGACAGGAACAATCAACAACAGCTTGGCGAGCGTTACGCGATTCTCCTGACGATTTTGTTTCGATGGGTGCTCTTCATTAGCTGCTTTATGCTCAACGTTCTCGCCATCGTCTTTTTTGGATGGCTCTGTCACTTCAGACCACCCGGCAACTTAAAAAATGTAAAAACGAAAACGCCAATGACCCAAACAAGCAACAGCGCCAAAGTGATGTACTTTGCGCGTGACTTTTTTGCTTGAGTCGCTTTGTTTTCCATTATCGGATCAATTACTTCAGCACCGGTGCAGTTTCAAACGTGTGATACGGCACGGGCGATGGCAAATGCGTCCATTCCAGCGAGTCAGCGCCTTCCCATTGCTTGGCTTTTGCTTTTTCACCTGAGCGAATACAGCTCACCACGTTCCAGACGAATAGCAACTGGCTAAAGCCCAAAATGAACGCGCCAATGGAGGAAATCATATTCCACTCGGCAAACTGCAACGCGTAATCCGGAATCCGGCGCGGCATGCCAGCAAGGCCCAGGAAGTGTTGCGGGAAGAAAGTGATGTTAAATGATATGGCCGATAACCAGAAATGCCATTTACCCAAGGTTTCGCTATACATGCGACCGGTAAATTTTGGCAGCCAAAAATAAACGCCCGCCATCAAGCCCCAGATCGCACCGGGGAATAGAACATAGTGAAAGTGCGCGACCACATAATAGGTGTTGTGCAGCGTGATATCGACCGGCACGATAGACAGTACCAAGCCGGAAAATCCGCCGAGCGTAAACATGCAAAGAAAACCGATGCAGAACAACATGGGCGTTTCGAAACTGATCGAGCCGCGCCACATCGTCGCGATCCAGTTAAATATTTTCACGCCCGTTGGTACCGCGATCAACATAGTGGCATACATAAAGAATAGCTGGCCCGCTGCGGGCATGCCAACGGTGAACATGTGATGACCCCACACGATAAAGGAAAGCATCGCAATCGATGCCGTGGCATACACCATTGAGGCATAACCAAACAGTGGCTTGCGAGCAAACGTGGGGATGATCTGCGAAACAATCCCGAACGCGGGCAGAATCAGAATATAGACTTCCGGGTGACCGAAGAACCAGAAGATGTGCATGAACATCGTTGGGTCGCCGCCGCCTGCTGCATTAAAGAATGATGTACCAAAATGACGATCTGTCAGCAGCATGGTGATAGCACCTGCCAATACTGGCATTACCGCAATCATCAGATAAGCGGTGATGAGCCATGTCCAGCAGAACATCGGCATTTTCATCAGCGTCATGCCAGGTGCGCGCATGTTAAGCAAGGTCGTGATGATGTTGATCGAACCCATGATCGATGACGCACCCAGAATGTGAATCGCAAGGATGGTCATATCCAAACCTAACCCCCCCTGGATCGAGAGCGGCGGATAAAGTGTCCAGCCAGATGCTGCTGCGCCACCTGGTACAAAAAACGACGCGAACAACAAAATCGCGGCAGGAATCATTAACCAGAACGACCAATTATTCATGCGCGGGAAGGCCATGTCGGCAGCACCGATTTGCATCGGAATAAGCCAATTGGCAAAGCCGGTAAACGCGGGCATGACCGCCCCAAAAATCATGATGAGAGCGTGCACTGTGGTCAACGAGTTATAAAGTTCAGGCTGAAGCACTTGCAAGCCAGGTTGGAACAATTCCAGACGCATCAATAACGCCATACTCCCGCCGACAAAAAACATGAAGAGCGAGAACCAGAGATACATTGAGCCAATATCTTTGTGATTCGTTGTGGTAAAAATTCGCGTCCAGCTACCCGGGCCGTGATCATCATGATCGTGTCCGTCTGCATGGCTGTGGTCGTGCGCTGAGGCGGGAGCGGTGGTGGAATTTGTGTAGGCCATAAATATCTCCAAATCTTGCTTTACTGTTTTTACGTCAGACCGAACGATATCGGCATGAATCGCTGGACGCGGTGCGTCATCAATCTACAGGGCTATATTTTTCTCGCAGCCTTGATATCACTCGGCTGCGCAATTTTGCCGGTATTGTTGTCCCACGAATTTTTTGTGTAGGTAATTACAGCAGCCAAATCGGTATCGTTGAGGCGCGCGAATGATTGCATCGCCGTGCCCGGGCGACCATTCAGCAGCACACCGATTTGCGCATCCATTGGCCCTTGCACCACCTTCGATCCACTCAATGCAGGAAATGCGGGCGGCATGCCTTTGCCGGTTAATTGATGGCAGGCGACACAGTTAGCGGCATACACTTTTTCACCATGATCCTTGGCTTCAGCCAACGTAAATTTCTTTGCTGAATCCTCAGCAGCAGCGTCCGCTTTTGGCGCAGAATTGGAGGCCGTGAGTGCAGCACCCTTGCCCCACTTGGCTTGCCCGTCTTTAATCCATTTCGCGTAGTCGGCTTCGGATTTCACTTCCACGGTGATAGGCATATACCCATGCAGCTTTCCGCAAATCTGGCTGCACTGACCTTTGTACACGCCTATTTTTTCAGCTTTAAACCAGGCATCTTTAATAAAGCCCGGAATACCATATTGGTTCACACCCAATTGCGGAACATACCAGCCATGGATAACGTCATTTGAGGTTACCAACAGACGGACACGCTTGTTAACCGGTACGACCACGATGTTATCGACTTCCAACAAATAGTCTTTACCCTTCGCCTCGGTTGCCGGGCTGCCGGGCTGACCGATTTGCGACCATGGTGTGGACAAGTTCGAATAAAAACCAAAATCTTCTGCGCTGTAATCGTAGCGCCAGCCCCATTGATACGCCGTAACTTTGATCGTCAGATCAGGATTACTCGTGTCCTTCATGTCCAACACAGTCTTGGTGGCCGGTATCGCCATCGCAATCAAAATAATAAATGGAATGATCGTCCAGATAATCTCGATCAATGTGCTCTCGTGAAAATTCACATCAGGCTTGGCACCTGCGGACTTGCGGAACTTGAAAATCGAATAAAACATCATCGCGAACACGATGATGAAAATGACTGCACAAACGTACAAAATGTACATGTGCAGGCCGTAAATTTGGTTTGATATCGGCGTCACCGGCGGCAAAATATTGACGTCGTAATCTGCCCAGGCAGCTGTACTTCCAAAAATAGTCAATAACAGTGTAGAAAACCGTGCAAGCGAATAATTCTTGATGGCAGCACAACACGCTTTTATATTCAAAAATTTCATATTCATTGCTTTTTGCATTCTCGATTACTCATTTAGTGAAGCGCATCGCTTGCTTATCCAGATAAACCAGATGTTTACCGCTTTTTATTGCTTTGGCCAATCTGCAATTAATTGGCTACACATCTAAATACTAGGGCCATTTGCACCCCCAGCTTCTTTCGCTCGGCAGAACTCAATAACCGCCCGATTGTTACCTTGTTGCCACCGTATAAAAGCTGAATGGTGTCTGCTTCAAATTTCCTGCTCGTTCGGCTCAATCTGGCCCAATCTCTTGAACCTTCGAGCTTTTCAGTTTTAAGCCCGTCGCGCCGTTCCCACCGAAACTCTCTCTTGGTGACAACTAATAATTCGTAATCCGCATCATGCTGGCCCACCACATGAAAGGCCAACCACACCAAAAATACCTCAAAACCTGCAAAAGGTAAAATCAGCCAAGCTCCAGCGGCTACTGCGCCTAACGCCACCACGAACACAGAAGCCGCAATCAGCATCAACCACAAGCCTCGACCACGCTTGGAAAGTGATCGATTTTGACTCGTCGCAATTGACAATAATGGGGGCTCTGATCCTTCGGCGTTGGTCATATGCAATTGACGGGCTCGCCTATTGATAGTTGCTGATATCGGATTAAGAATAAAGCGCAAACAAGAGTTTATCGCAGCGAGCCATACTGTGGCAAGAAATGCAGTTTACTGGCCTTAAACTTTGCCGCCGACAAAACCGATACCGGCACTGCTTTTTTGGCTATTGCGGCTTGGAAGGCAAAACTGCGTCAAAAGGCATCGCTTCGTCCGGCGTCAGCTCAAGAGTATCGTCGGCTTCTTGTGATTTGCCAGCAATCGCGTATTGGTCAGACGCCCAAGCACCCAGGTCAATCATTTTGCAACGTTCACTGCAAAACGGACGATTCGGATTTGAAACGAGATATTCAACCGTTTTGCCGCATTGCGGGCAACGAACTTTGGGAATCGGCATAAAGTAAAGACAGAAATAAATATTAAAAATTAAAGATTGCAGTAGGTCAAACTAAAGTGCACATCTTGTTCAAACAACCTGGTGCGTTGCATGCTGCCCGGCAAAATAAAACGAATATTAAGCGCGTATTTGTTCGCGCTGATTTCCGGTACGCATGGCAGATCACGGTGCAAAATAAGTCGCAGCATATGCGCTGCCCGCTCCATCGGCGTCTGCTGAAAGACCCCTTGATGCGCCACCAGCGGTACTGATTTCCCGCTTTCGCGTAGCACCCGCAATACAATGCGCAATGCGGCTCCCATCGAATTAAGCGGCTCTAACCAGCCTTCAAGATCAATATGCCGCTCAGCGTCAGGGCGGTGCAGCCAGTGGTGATATGACGGCAAATCAAATTCGCATATGCCGCCCGGAATGGCGGCGCGCTGCTTGATCGTCATCAGCCACTCGTTTTCTCGCAAATGCTGACCTGACTTGCCGGCGGATGCGAGTAAATCAGCGAACGCGATTTCGATTTCGCCGACCACTTCATTTAATTTCTGCTCGGAAATTGCCGGATTATTGCGCAGCGCCTCCAAAAATAAACGCTGCCTGTCCAGCTCTTGCAACAGGTCTGATTTAAGATCGCCGCGACTCGTCACTTCAAGAATTTCGAACATACCGACTAACGCAGCCTGATGATCGAGCGGCGAATTTTGCGCAACAAAAAAGTCAACCCGGTCATACAAATCTTCGAGGCGCAACATGGTGCGCACACGTTCGCTCAGCGGATATTCATAGGTGATCACTAGGTTTTTCTCAACATATTCACAAATTGTGAACTATTGAGCATCAGTTTACAAATTAGCAGCAAAATTTTTGCGCCCTGTTTGCTTCAAACGTGCAGCCAACGACAAATAAAGTTTGTGAAGAATGGTCACCGGTGCGATCAGATCATCCTGGCCGGCAACATTCTCGATCACATCGCAAGCCAGCTGTAGCCTGATTGCGCGCGGTATTTGTGCGGCAATAATGGCGTTGACTTCTGCATCTGACAGCTTTGATCGCAGGCGCACGCGCGCTATTTGCAGGCTCACAGGACAATCAACAGAAAGCGTTCGCGAGAGTGTATGCCGATAGTTCATGGCTTCAAATAACAGCGGTATTTCGAGGACAACATAAGGCATGCCGCGCACCGCTGCGCCAGATATTTGATGCGCAATCTCTTCACGAATCAACGGATGCAGAATGGCCTCGAGCGTTGTTTTCACGGTATCGTCAGCGAATGCGCGTTCGCGCATGGTCGCTCGATTGAGCGAACCGTCGGGCGAGGTGAAGTTTTCACCGAACGTGTCGCGAATCATCGGCATCGCGCGTCCTTTTGTGGTGGTCAGCTCGCGCGAAATCTGGTCAGCATCGATGGTGGCCACACCTTGATCCGCAAACAAGCGGGCCACTGTCGATTTACCAGAACCGATTCCACCGGTGAGGCCAACCACAAAAATTTTTGCTTTATCGTGGCCTAGCGCATCACTTGCGTTCACGGGCAATCCACTATCCCGGTATGCGACCGAGATACCAAGCGTTCAACGGCGCGCCCCAAACCATGGCAATCAGCCCTGCCGCAGCAAGGTAGGGACCGAACGGTAATTTCGCGCCTTTTTCCCTCCCGTGCAGCACGATTCCGGCGACACCGACAACGGTGCCCACCAGCGCAGAAAGCAAAATCACCAGCGGCAGCATTTGCCAGCCCAGCCACGCGCCAAGCGCCGCAAGGAGCTTGAAGTCGCCATAGCCCATGCCCTCCTTGCCGGTAATCAATTTAAATGCCCAGTAAACCGACCAGAGCGCTAAATAGCCCGTTGCTGCACCAATAACAGCAGCCTGAAGCGTAGTGAACACACCCGCAGCATTCACCAACAGGCCCAGCCATAACATCGGCAGGGTAATATCATCCGGTAGCAAGGTGGTGTCTGCGTCGATAAAAGTAAGCGTAATCAGCGACCAAAGATAAATAATCGCAAAGAACGCCTGCCACGAAACACCAAAATGCCACGCTAAAAAACCAGTTAATACACCGGTCAGCAATTCAACTAATGGATAGCGAACTCCAATAGGCGCGCGGCATTTGGAGCATTTTCCCCTCAAGGCCAAGTAGCTGAGCACAGGTATGTTTTCAACCGCCGTAATTTTGTGTCCACATGAAGGACATCCGGAGCGCGGCACCACCAAGTTATAGCGCGGTTTTTCCGCTACGCTCTCTGTGGCAACCTGGTCAGGGTGCAAAAACTCAAGGCACTGTGCGCGCCAGTCGGCCTCCATCATTTTGGGCAGCCGATGAATAACCACGTTGAGAAAACTGCCAACCATTAATCCGAAAACAGTTGCCGTGCCAATGAAAAACAAAGGAAATTCGCGGAAGGCGTCAAGTAACTCCATTTATTAATTTTTCTGCTCGCGAGGGTTTATGCAGCGCTGGGCGGGGGCTTCACGTTTGCCCATGCCCGCGCCGCAAAATTGCCGCCAAATTAACCGACCACTTGGCCCATTTTAAATATCGGCAAATACATGGCAATCACCAGGCCACCGATCAAGCCACCCAGCACCACCATAATCATTGGCTCCATCAAGCTCGCCATCGCATCCACGGCGTCATCAACTTCGCGTTCGTAAAAATCGGCGACTTTGCCGAGCATGCTGTCGAGCGCACCGGACTCCTCACCAATCGCGCACATTTGCAGCACCATGTTGGGGAACACGGCACTATTCTGCATCGACACCGTCAAGCTGGTACCCGTGCTTACATCGGACTGGATACGCTTAGTCGCGTTGTAGTAAACACGATTGCCTGCTGCACCGGCCACTGAATCCAGCGCTTCAACTAGCGGCACACCTGCTGCAAACATGGTCGAGAGCGTGCGCGTCCAGCGCGCAATAGTGGCTTTTTGCAATACATCGCCAACCACGGGAATTTTCAGCGAGAGACGATCCATCGCGAACTGCATTTTTTCACTGCGCTTCAAGCTGTTGAAGAACAGCCAAAATCCGCCAAAAAGCCCACCAAAAATAATATACCAGTAAGAGGTAAAAATATTGGATATCTGCATCACGAACAGCGTTGGCGCAGGTAGTGCGGCACCGAAGCCATCGAACAAGGATTTAAATTGCGGGATCACGAAAATCATGATGATCGCCACCACAATAAACGCGACCACAATAATCGATACCGGGTAGAACAAAGCTTTTTTGATCTTGCCTTTAATCGCAAGAATTTTTTCCTGGTACGTGGCGAGTCGATCCAGCAAGGTATCCAAAATACCTGCCTGCTCGCCTGCACCAACCAGATTGCAATAAAGCGAATCAAAATACAGCGGATATTTGCGGAATGATTGGGCGAGACTGCTACCCGTTTCCACCTCTGATTTGATGTCGATCAGCAACTTCGTGACCGACGGGTTGCTATGACCCTTGGCCACAATATCGAATGCCTGCAGCAGTGGCACACCGGCCTTCATCATGGTCGCTAATTGGCGGGTAAAAAAAGTAATGTCCTGCGACGTAATTCTCTTGCCGCGGCGGCCAGCAACTTTTTTGACCTTGAGATTTTGTATGCCCTGTCGGCGCAAGGTTGAGTTAACGATGGCTTCACCAGAGGCGCGCATCTCGCCTTTGACGATCTTGCCGGTTTTGTCTTTACCTTCCCAGTAGAAGGTGTAGACCTTGACATCTTTTGCTTCCCTAGCGGGCGCTGTTGCGGTAGCCATGGGCCACTCCTTTATTCAAAATCTACAACCTAATGTATCGTAAATACGGCAAGCTGCGGATCAAATAACCGATGAAAAATTATTCATTTGTCACAGATTCGACCTCAGCCAGCGAGGTAATTCCCGACTTCACTTTTCTCAAACCAGATTCACGCAAGTCCGAAACGCCTTCACGCCGCGCCTGATCGGCAATATCAATTGAGGTGCCATTTTTCATAATAATGCGCTGCATTTCATCTGATACTGGCATGACTTGGTAAATGCCTGCACGACCCTTGTAGCCCGTGTCTTTACAGATTTCGCAACCCACTGGGCCAAAAGGTTGCCATGTGCCATCCAGCTCTTCTTCCTGAAAACCGGCGCGCAATAGAGCTTCTTTGGGAATATCGACAGGACGTTTGCACGAACACAATTTACGCGCCAGCCGCTGGGCCGTAATCAAAATCACGCTGGTCGCAATATTAAACGGCGCGATGCCCATGTTCATCAAGCGTGTCAGCGTGGTCGGCGCATCATTGGTGTGCAATGTGGACATCACCATGTGACCCGTTTGCGCGGCCTTGATCGATATCTCGCCCGTTTCCAGGTCACGAATCTCACCGACCATAATAATGTCCGGGTCTTGCCGCAAAAATGCTTTCAGCGCGACCGAGAAAGTGAGACCCGCCTTGTCGTTCACATTGACCTGATTGATGCCAGGCAAGTTAATCTCGGCCGGATCTTCAGCAGTCGAAATATTGATGCCCGGCTTGTTCAAAATATTGAGGCAGGTATAGAGCGAAACCGTTTTACCCGAGCCGGTTGGCCCCGTCACCAGCACCATCCCGTACGGACGCTGAATCGCATCCATCAGTAATTCTTTTTGATCCGGATCATAGCCGAGCGCATCAATACCCAGCGTCGCACTTGACGGGTCCAGAATACGCATACAAATCTTTTCGCCAAACAACGTCGGCAATGTTGACACACGAAAATCGATCGCGCGTGTGGCCGATAAACGCAGCTTCATGCGTCCGTCTTGCGGTACACGTTTTTCCGAAATATCGAGCTTGGACACCACCTTGATACGCGAGGCGATTTTTTCTTTGATCGCCAAGGGCGGCTGCGCTACATCGTACAAAATGCCATCTTGCCGATAGCGAATTCGATAGAATTTTTCGTAAGGTTCAAAATGAATGTCTGATGCGCCGCTGTTAATTGCATCAATCAACACTTTTTGTACATACTTTACGACGGGTGCGTCATCCACCTCTTCAGCGGAAGTGCTGCCTTGAGCATCTTCAGCGGCACCGTCGCCGAGATCTATATTCTGTAGATCAATATCGTCGCCCATCAGCTGGTCGAGCGCTTTGGCACCTGATTCGCCAAATTTCTTAAGCAAGGCGGCCAGACGGTCCTCATCAACCACGATGGGTTCCACCGTCATGCCGGTTGCAAACTTCAGATCGGTCAGCACCTGCTCATTGGTGGGATCTGAAATGGCCACAAATAAACGGTTGCCGCGCTTTTGCAACGGTAACGCGCGCTTGGTCGCGACTAGCTTGGGATCAATTAACGCGGTGGGCAATTGCTCAGGGTCAATTGCCCCCAAATCCACCAGCGGAAAACCAAACGTCTGCGCGGCAAAAAGCGCGATTTCTTTGGACGAAATCTTTTTTGATGCCGCAAGCTGTTCAATGAAAGTAATGCCGCTTTTCTTCGACTCCGCCTGGATCGCGTTCGCATCCGCCTGGACGAGCTTGCCCTGCTGAACGAGCGCGCGTCCTAATGGGCTAAAGGTGGTTGCGACAGCAGCGGCCATGGGCTTTTACGTTTTCCAGAGAATCTGAGAAATTACATCATGCACTTGCGGTAAGGTATTGTAAAGTTTAACTTATTTCTCGGCCAAGAGCTTTTCTATTTGTGCCACAAATTCAGGCGACTCAGGCGCTACGTTGCTGTTGAAGCTCTGTACTGCACGCCCGTCGCGAGCAATAAGATATTTATGAAAGTTCCATTTTGGCCGTTCACCCGTTACTCTAAATAAAGCCTCATGCAGCGGATTCGCCTGTCCTTGCAAAACCGAGGTTTTTTCCACCATCGGAAATTTCACTTTGTATGTGCGCTCGCAAAAGTCTGCGACTTCAGCGTTCGATCCGGGTTCTTGTTTGCCGAAATCGTTGGCCGGAAAACCCACCACCACCAGGCCTTTGTCTTTGTACTTGTCATAAACCGTCTGCAGCCCCTTGTATTGCTCAGTAAATCCGCAGTAGCTGGCGGTATTGACGACCACCACCACCTTACCACTATAGTTACAAAAATCCTGCGGCTTGCCCTGCAAGGAAGTGAACTTTTGATTCAGTAGCGACGGGCAGATTGTGGGCACGGACACAGACGCGGCGACAGCCGACGCAACTAAACCGACAAACAGCGTCAAAGCTATGCACATCGTTGCGAAGAGGCGAAGCGAATGTTGCGGAAAACAGAAATTTTTCATTGTCAGTAAATCCTCTTAAAAATGCATCATTGAAGTGTAATCCAATCAAGCAAAACCATGGCAAAAAAAACAAAATCTTCTTCTCAAAATTCATCATCTTTTGCCGGCAATAAATCGTTCCTACCGCAAAAGCCCTGCCAGACATGCGCCCGCCCGATGACCTGGCGCAAAAAATGGGCAAAAAATTGGGATGACGTGAAGTACTGTTCTGATCGCTGCCGAGCAAACGCGAAACAACAAAATTAACCTACACATTTCACGAGAGCACAACATCCATGGCAACGAAAATTAAAAACGCACTGACCATCAAAAAAACTCGCAACCTGATTTTCATCCTAGGCGATCAGCTGGATGCAGAAAGTGCAGCAGTTGCAGATTTTGATCCTCAACAAGACATGATTTTCATGGCCGAAGTTGCAGAAGAATCGACGCACGTCTGGAGCAGCAAACCACGCACCGCGTACTTTCTTTCGGCGATGCGTCATTTCGCGGTTCATTTGCGCGGCAGAGGTTTTGATGTTGACTATGCCCAGCTAGGCACACACAAATTTCCGAATCTCGTCGCCGCATTGGATGATGCCATTACGCGCCATCAACCGAAAAAAATTGTGATGGTGGAGCCGGGCGATTATCGGGTTGAGCAATCATTGCGCGCTTTCTGTACGGCAAAAAAACTCGAACTGGCGATTCGTGAAGACAGCCATTTTTTGTTATCGCGGCGCGAATTCGTGGAGTGGTCAAAAAGCTACAAGCAGCTGCGGATGGAATTTTTTTATCGCATGATGCGTAAACGTCACGCGGTCATGATGGAGGGTGATGAGCCGCTCGGCGGACGCTGGAATTTTGATTCGGAAAATCGTGGCGCGTTTGGTAAAGCGGGGCCGGGCGACGTGCCTGCCGCGCCCACTTTCGCACCCGATAAAATTACCCGTGAGGTATTCAGCGACATCGGGAAAAATTTCTCCGGTCACCCCGGCAGCATGGAAAAATTTGCCTGGGCAGTGACGCGCGAGGACGCACTGATTGCCCTGAAAGCCTTTATCCACGGGCGTCTTGGCAAGTTTGGTGATTATCAGGATGCGATGTGGGTAAACGAGCCTTATCTTTTCCACAGCCTGATTTCAGCCGCACTGAACGTCAAATTATTGAACCCACGCGAAGTCATCGCGGCGGCGGTGCAGGCGCTCAAAAAAGGCCAAGCCTCAATTGAAAGTGTGGAAGGATTTGTGCGACAAATTCTGGGCTGGCGCGAATTTATTCGCGGCACTTACTGGCTCGATATGCCCGGCATGCGCGAGGCCAATCATTTCAAACATGCGCGCAAATTACCAGCGTGGTATTGGACGGCTGATACGCAAATGAACTGCATGAAACAGTCGATCAGCCAGACGCTCGAATACGGCTACGCGCACCATATTCAGCGGCTCATGGTCACGGGTATTTTTGGTTTGCTTGCGGAAACCAAACCGCAGGAAATGGAAGACTGGTATTTGGCGGTCTATATCGATGCGGTGGATTGGGTGGAGCTGCCGAATGTCGCGGGCATGGCGCTGTATGCCAACGGCGGACGATTTACGTCGAAGCCCTACATCGCGAGTGGTGCGTACATCAAGCGGATGAGCAATTATTGCACCGGCTGTCGCTACAAGCCAGACGTTAAAACCGGTGCAACCGCGTGCCCATTTACGACGCTGTACTGGAACTTTCTCGACAAGCACGAGAAATCGCTAGCCGGAAATCCACGCACCTCGCTGATGGTGCGCAATATCACGCGCATGACTGATGACGAGCGCGCGGCGATTCGCGGGCAAGCGGCGATCACGCTGAAAAATCTGGATTCACTTTGATGGCTGCCACGCGAATCTGACGCTCAACGTGAGCCTATGAAAACAC
>JANXWW010000163.1 GCA_025350945.1 Burkholderiales bacterium | reverse complement strand
CACTATCGCTCTCGCTGAATGTGCCCACCGGCATGGTGGCAACGATTACAATTCCCGTAACATTTTAAAATCGCGATTTAATTCAGCGCAACCCAACGATAACCCATTTATAAATATGAAAAATAATCCTACCGCTATCGTAGCCGAAGATGAGGAATTGCTTCGCGCCGAACTGGTTTCACAATTAAAAAAAGCCTGGCCTGAATTGCACATCGTGGCGGAGGCTGAAGACGGTGCTGCCGCGCTCGAAGAGATCGCGGCGCATAAACCAGACATCGCATTTCTCGATATTCGCATGCCCGGATTAACGGGGATGGATGTTGCCGCAGCGCTCAAAGATTGTTCTCCGCATACCCGCGTCGTTTTTGTCACCGCCTATCAGCAATATGCAATTGATGCATTCGAAAAAGGCGCGATAGATTATTTGCTAAAACCGATTTCGCCCGAGCGGCTCGCGTCCACCGTCGACCGATTAAAAGCCCCAAACGCCAACACTGGTGCGGCGTTTGGTGACAACGCTGATGCCGTGAGCGCATTGCTGGCGCAATTAAAAGCCAATATTCAGACGGAGGTAAAACGCGAACCACTCGCGTGGATTACGGCCGGCACGGGCAAAGATACCAAGCTCATCATGATTGATGAAGTCGCCTATTTTCAGGCGGATAGTAAATACACGGTGGTGATGACAGCAGAAGGTGAGGCGTTGATTCGTACGCCGATCAAAGAGTTACTCGAGCAACTTGAGCCCGCACATTTCAAGCAAATTCATCGCTCCACGATTGTGAATCTGCGTGCGATCAAGGCGGTGTCGCGCGATGAAACCGGTAAGGGCGTGATCAAACTTAAAACCCGCGCCGAGACGCTGCAAGTGAGCCAGCCGTTTATGCACTTATTCCGAAACATGTAAGGTTAAGAAAATGATTTACGCACTCGGTGATAAAACGCCGCAGCTCAAAGGCAATAACTACATCGCGCCCAACGCAAGCGTGATTGGCGATGTAGTGATCGGCAAGAATGCCAGCGTGTGGTGGAACGTCACCATTCGCGGCGACAACGATACCATCACCCTCGGTGAGAATGTGAATATTCAGGATGGCTCGGTGTTGCATACCGATGAAGGTGTGCCGCTCACGCTGGAGCGAAACGTCAGTGTGGGTCATATGGCGATGCTGCATGGCTGCACCGTCGGCGAAGGCTCGCTCATCGGTATTAAAGCGGTGGTGTTGAATCACGCCGTGATTGGGCGCGATTGCTTGATCGGCGCGAATTCATTGATCTCCGAAGGCAAGACGATTCCTGATCGCTCACTGGTGGTGGGCTCGCCCGGCCGTGTGGTGCGACAGTTAAGCGATCAAGAAGTGGCTATGGTGCGCGGTATTGCGCAACATTATGTGGATAACGCGGCGCGCTATAAAAAATTAACGCAAATCGTTATTTGAATTTTAGCCATTTGGCATGCGCGGTCGCCGCACCTTTGTGAACGGCGTCATTTTCAGCGACAATGATTGCATGTGGACGCACCGACGCTGAAAATGAATTCCAAGTTTTTGCATACCGCATCAACCCGGCAGCCATCTGCCACGCTATCGGATACGCGGATCGCACGCCGCATGCGTGCGGGCCCGGCCGCGTTGGTGGTGTATGTGCTGGTGATTGTTTATGTGAGCCTCACGCCGTTTTTTGGCTGGCGTGCCGCAGAATCGTTTGCGCTTTTTTCATGGCCTAAATATTGGTCCGTATTTGATATTGGCATCAACGTAGTGGCTTACGCTCCACTCGGTGCGCTGATCGCGGCGATGTGGCGATTTCGTGCGCGCCGTCGATCAGGCCTAAGCACGATGTCAAGCACGATGCCGACCGCAGTCGATATTGAGGCTTGGGTCATCAGTGTTCTGGTCGCAACGGTGCTCTCGTTTTTGCTGGAGTATGTGCAATCATTTTTGCCGGGCCGGGTTTCATCCCTGCTGGACTGGATTGCAAATTCGTGCGGTGCCATGTTGGGTGCTACGGCTGTTCTGGTGCCGCCAGGCCGCGCAGCGCTTGCTCGTATTGAAGTGTGGCGACAACGATATTTCGTTTATGGTGCAGAAACGGATTGGGGTCTGCTGTTATTGGTGCTGTGGCTGTTTGCGCAGACGAATCCGGCGATCCCGTTTTTTGAGGCCGGGAATGTTATCAATAATGCAATAAACTCAACGCAGATTTCTCCATACGCAATAGACGAGCGCCCGCATCCTTACGATCCTTTGTTCCTGCTGCCGCAGGCGGTGGCGATCACGTTTAATGTATGCGGATTCTCGCTATTTTTATCGCTGTTATTGCATCCTGCTAATCGCGTATGGATAAGTGTATTGGTGATTGTGGTGCTGGGTTTTGTCGCGAAAGTGTCGATGGCCGCATTGTTGCTAAAGGCCCCGCTGCTGATTGCATGGATGGGGCCCGGCACGGTGATTGGTTTGAGCGCGGGATTTTTGTTGTTTACTTTTTTCTCGCAGCACTCATTTCGCGCGCGCGCGTTTTCAGCGACGCTGATGGTTTTTGCGGGCGCGCTCCTGACCAAAATGGCGGGCATTTATGCCGCGTGGAGCGACACCTTGCGTCTGTTTGATTGGCCGTACGGACAGCTGTTGAATTTCGCGAGTTTGACGCGCTGGATTCACGAAGTTTGGCCGCTGCTGGCGATCATTTTTTTAGCCACGCTTTTTGTCAAGCATCGCCTTGAGCACTAACCAAAAGGATATATGCATGAGCAGCACCGCAAACGAAAACGCGAACGAATCAAAATCAAATGAGAGTTTTTACAAGCATCACGTTTTTTTCTGTGTGAACCAGCGCGATGATGGCCGCGAGTGCTGCAATCAGCACGATGCCGAAGGTGTGCGCGGCTATGCCAAGGATCAAATCAAAAAACTGGGCCTGTCGGGCCACGGCAAAGTGCGCATCAACACCGCAGGCTGTCTGGATCGCTGTGAAGAGGGCCCTGTGCTGGTGATTTATCCGGATAACGTCTGGTATCACTACGTCGACAAAGATGATGTTGACGAAATTATTCACGAGCACATTCAGCATGGACGTGTGGTTGAGCGCTTGAAGATTTAACGAAACATATATTAAAAATGGCTGCACCCTTTCCCAATTTTCGCGAGCTGATCGCAGGCGATGCGGGCACAATTGAAGTGGCATCGCATGTTCGCGCCGACGAAAAGCCAACCGCTGTGACCGTGGTAGCGCACCCACATCCGCTGTTTGGCGGGACGATGGATAACAAAGTGGTGACCACGCTGGCAAAAACTTTTTTTGATGCCGGCGCGGCCGTTTATCGTTTTAATTTTCGCGGCGTAGGCGCGAGCGAAGGTGTGCATGATGAAGCACGCGGCGAAACTAATGACATGCTGCGCGTCATCACGCACGCGGCAGCAAAGCATCCGGGCGCGCCATTGTGGTTGTCAGGATTTTCTTTTGGCGGCGCGGTCACACTTGCGGTGAGCAAACGTCTCAGCGAAGTTTCGCCAGATTTAAAATTAACTGAAATGGTGCTGATCGCGCCGTCGCTGACAAGGCTTCAGGATCAATTGATTCTCGATGCGGCAGCACCTGAATCAACGCTGATTATTCACGGTGAGCTGGATGAAACCGT
>JANXWW010000134.1 GCA_025350945.1 Burkholderiales bacterium | reverse complement strand
CGCTTACCTTCGTAGAATTCGCCGACGACTTGCGCGAGTAAACGAAGGTGCAACAACATCGCGGGTGAAAGGCTGCTTTCGCTATGAAATGTCACCGCGAGTTGATGGTATTGATAACTCGCGGTATGAATCGTTTTTTTTCCAAAATTTCCCGCACCATCCGGGGAATGCCACTCCGCACCGGTCAGCCAAGGCATGTTGGCGACTTCGTTCATCGCGTGCTGTAAAAACCGTGCGGAACTCATATCGGTTTCTGAAAGTTCCGCGATGCGGCGCATCCACAATTCAAACGGCATGCCCACGCTCATTAAATAGCGCGAAAAATAAGTGCGCAGTTTACCGAAGCCTGCGCGCGGTCCCCACAGCACACGAAGAATAAACAGCCCGATAGCCAATGCGAGCACGGTGAGTACGACGGCTTGAAAATATTGATTGTCGGTAACGCGCATGGCGCTGATGCTGCCCAGCACCAGCACCACCACCAATTGAAAAATGAGCAGGCTGTAGAAAAAATCAAATACTTGTGCGCTGGCCTCGTCTTCCACTTGGTAGGGCAGAAACACCATGGCGATTAACACCAGCGGCAGAAAAAAAGTCACCACCGCCTGCAAGCCCATCGGGAATACAGAAATGCCCAGCAAAAAAAGTGGTACTGCCCACACCAGCAGAATCGTGAAAAGATAAAACACGGCGGCCACATAAAATCGTCCGGGCCGCGAAGCCTGCTGGGTAAAAACCTTGCCGCCCATAATGCCAATCAAAATCGCCAACCACGCCACCATCATCCACGGTGCCAGAAAATAAAGCACGACGCCGGTAATGCTGAGCAGCAGTAACACCGCGAGAATATTGAGCTCGCGATCTGTGCTCACAAAAGGTTGCCACAGTAAAAATAAACCGAAATGCACCAGTAACCAGACGCGTTCGAATTCGCTGCCGATAGGCGAGACCAGCGCCGCATGCAATGAAAACAGCATCGCCAAAATCACCCAGCGGCGCGCGTTGCGTATGATTTCGGTGAGAGATTTTTTTGGATTTGTTGTAATGGTATTCATGTCGTGCTCATTTTCACGCTAACTTTAACCGAAGAGGGCGCGTTGTAACGTGTGTAATTTGCGTAATTTGCGTAATTTGTCAACGCAGTTTGTTTTTTTGTGGACATCAATGGGCAATATAAAGCCCTAATATCCACGTGCCGATCAGGGCAATAATGCGCCAAACGCCGCTCCAGTGCTAGAGTCTAATATTCAGTTATTGTTGTTGATGCAGCCAGTAATCCCGCGCTGATAAATCATTTTGTTAATATATATAGCGTTATTCAACAGTAAAGATCATCCAGGAAAATCTATGCGTCAATCAAATTTGCTCAATCCGCTTAAGCTCACACGCGACATGTTGAATTTCAACACGGTGAATCCGCCGGGGATTGAGCGGGCGTGTGCGCAGTATGTGGGCAAGTTGTTGGAGGACGCAGGATTTCGTGTTGCGTATCACGAGTTCGCCGATATGCGAACGAGCGTGATTGCGACCATTGGTGGTCATGAGCCAAAACCGCCGATTTGTTTTACCGGTCACATCGATGTCGTGCCGCTTGGCACCGCCACTTGGACGCGCGATGCATTTGCCGGTGAGACCGATGGGGATCGCGTGTTTGGTCGCGGCTCGACCGATATGAAAAGTGGCATTGCCGCCTTTGTCGTTGCCGCGATTAAATTAGCGCCGCATTTGCAAAACACCGCGGGGCTGGTGCTGGTTTTAACCGCCGGTGAAGAGGTTGGCTGCGAAGGTGCCAAGTACTTGGCGCACAAAAAATTGCTGGATCGTGCGGGTGCGATTGTGGTTGCAGAGCCGACCGATAATTATCCGTTTATCGGCCACAAGGGACTCTGCTGGATCGAGATTGAAACCCGTGGCAAGACTGCGCATGGCTCCATGCCGGAGCAGGGTGAGAACGCGATTTTGAAAATGAATAAAGTGATTTCGAAACTTGATGGCTTTGATTGGAAGCATCATTGCGGCATCGATTGTCATCCGGTGATGGGCGCGCCGACCATGAATGTG